>JAJYJF010000384.1 GCA_021796375.1 Chloroflexota bacterium
CGTCCATCTCTTTCTCGTCGGGTACAGTCGAGACAAATACCTGCGGAGCAACGATGATTTGCGTGGGTTCGCTGAGAGCTTCCAATCTGCCTCCAACTCAACGACGGGATTTGATTTGGGGTGCAACAGGGCGAGCAGCCGCATCCGCCGCCAGCGGCCGACCGCGGCTAATCCGCCAGCAGCCGCTCTCCCATCGCGCGCCAGCGCTGGACTTCTTCAAACCCGGCGGCTTCTTCGGTGAACGCGGTGCCCTCCCATTCGGCTGAAATCGTCCCCCCGTAGCCCGCGTCTGTGAGCAGGCTCATCAGGGCGGGATAGGGGATCGACGGTTCGCTGCCCTTTTCGTCGACGTGGTAGAACTTGCCGTGGATGTGGCGGGCGTACGGCAGCAGCTCTCGCCAGCTATCCACCGGGGCATGCCCGAACATGGTCATCGCCAGGTTGAGCTGGCTCATCGCGGCCGGACCGACCTTGAAGCGGTCCGCAGCCGCGGCCAGCGCCCCGAATTTTACCGGGGTCGGGTCGTCGGTTTTCCAGATCGCGCGGGCCTCCGCGATCAAAGCCTCCGGCGCGCCCGACCGGCGCAGGTTTTCCCAATGCCCCTCGGGGACGGCGGTCATCGTGGCGCTGAAATCGGGGATGAAGCCCAGGTATTCCGAGCCGATGCGGTCGAAGCGCTCGCGCAGCTCGATCACGTCGGGGTTGTCGGCAGAGAGCGGCGAGTGGAGCTCGCAGGCCAGCTGGACGCCGGCCGCCCGGGCGGCCGGCTCCAATGCCTCCAGGACTTTCGCGCCGGCGGTATGCTGGATGCGCATCACCGGGAAACCCAGCTTCCTGGCCGAGACAATCTGGCGCTCGATGTAGGCGATCTTCTCGTCGTCGTTCATCAGGCGGTCTTTGCGGCGGCCGAAATCCAGGTTCGCTCCCAGGCAGGAGGGGGACAGACCGTTCTTTTCGAGGAGATCTCGGAAATACCGGGCAAAATCATCCGGCACGTCCGGGAAGGTGCGAAAGCTTTGAAAACCCACCACCTCGACAGCCGGTCCCAGGTCGAGTCTGGCTACCTTTTCTACCAGCTGTTCCAGGGTATACAAACGCTGCTGCCATTCATTGGTAAAGCTGTACAGGGTGACGCCAAGGATCGGTTTTTTCATGGGGATCGTTTGCCTCCCTCCCTTCAGGCAGCCGTCTGCGTGGTGGTACAGCTGGTTGGGGTGGTGAGGAATTTCCCGAATCCCACCGGAATGTAGGGGAAGCGCAGCGTGATCTCCGCCTGGAGGGTGTGCGTTTCGTCCTTTGCCACGGCCCCGGGTTGGAGCACGTGCAGCGTGGCTGAATCCTGCACGAACCAGAACTCCTCCACCAAATCGTCCAGCTCGTCCAGCCTATATTCGTGCCCGTTGATCCCGAAGCGGATCCTGGCCGGGTCAACCGGCGCCCCATCCAGCGCCAGGGAAACTTTTTCAACACAGGATAGGGGCAGCGACCGGTACCAGTTCAGGCGCGCCTGAACCGCATAGCCGCCTGGAACCACCTTCAGGGAGCCATCCTGGATGATTTTCATTGCCGTTCCCATTGAGGAGCGTCCTCCTTTTCCAGCGGATTATCAACCCGCATACAGTCTACCCCAACCAGGGGAGATGATAACTACGCCTCGTTTCGTCTTTCCGCTTCGGCTCATGTTTCGTCCGGGTGCTTCTCACGCGGGGGAAAACACAAGCTGCCCCGGTTTTGATCCCCCCGGAGCAGCTTGCGGCCAACCGCTCATAGGTCGATCGATTTGGAGGAGGGCCCGTGGTCGATTTTTTGCACTTTGACCTTGCCCAGGTCCATCCCGTATTCGGTCGGGCTGACACCGGCGTAGTGGCGGAAGATCCTCGAGAAGTAGTAGGGATCCGAAAAACCGGAATTGACGGCGATTTCCTTCATCGGACGTGCCCCAAAATACTGCTGGATCTGACGCTTCGCGTACTCGATCCGCATGTGGTTCAAGTAGCCGAGCGGAGAATGGCCGGTGGATTGTTTGAAGATTTTCCGGAAGTAGCTCGAGCTGTACCCGCTTTTTCTCATCCCTTCGGAGATGTCGAAATCCTCCCTGGAGAGGTTCTCCAGCAGGATCTTTTGGAACCGTTCTACGGCCGGGTTGCGGTTCCCGGTCAGGATCCAGCTGACCATCATCTGGTACATGGCATCCGCCAGCGAATGGATAATGGCCTGTGCGTTCGGACCGTCTTTCAGCATGACCTCAAACATTAAAGAAAACAGGTGCCGGGCGTTCCCCTGGGTGTCGTCCTCGAAGTGATAGATGTCCGAGCTGCCGAAAGGGACAAAATCGCGCAGCATCAGGCTGCCGTCGACAAACCCGTCGCTGGATTCCTTGCCGTGCTCCACCCCGGGAGCAAGGCAGAAGATGGTGCCTTCCTGGAAAGGGTAGGGCTGCCCGTTGATCGTCGCCGTGCCGCTGCCCGCGAGATTGATGGTGATTTCCCAGATATCGTGCCTGTGCACGGGGAAAGAATAATACTTGCGCGGAGATTTATCGATATACATCGGCTCCATCAGTCACCTTTTATCGAGGAATTGGGGGAACCATACCAGATTAGGAGCGTTTTGTCCATCTGGAGTCGCCGATTGTTTATTGCCAGCGAGCGAGGAAGATTTATGATGAATAGAGGATGCCTATCGGAAACCATTTCCTCCAAGGAGCTTAAGCCATGTACGAAAATCATGTATTAACCGACGTAGGCTGCCGGAGCGTGTGGGAGCACGGCAAGAAAGTCGGGTACTGCGTCAACCTGAAGATCAACTATTACCGCGGGCTGCCGCTGAGCTGCGTGGACGAGATTTCGCTGTGGGTCGACGGCCAGCCGGTCGACCCGGCGACCATGTTCGTGCAGCACCAGGGCAAGGAATTCCCCTACCTGGACATTCTCAAAGACGATTTCCCCACCGATTTCTA
>JAJYJF010000385.1 GCA_021796375.1 Chloroflexota bacterium
GTTGACCCTGTTCTGGGCGTCGACGGTGCCGATATAGTACGTGCGGTGGGCGTAGCTGTCGCCCAGGATGAGGTCGACGTACTCCTGGTTCCCGAGGACGATCTGGTTGAACTGCTCGAGGGTGAACAGGGCAAACTCAACCGCCCAGTGGCCCATGCTCTCGATCTGCTGGCGGTCCTCCTCCGTGATCCCCTTGGTCAGCCCGCCGGGGATCGAGGTGCAGGGGTGCACCCTCCGCCCGCCGATCATTTCGATGACCGCATGCCCGTTTTTACGCGCCTGGATCACCTTGCCGCCAGCCTCCAGGCCGACCTTGTGGATCACACCCAGGATGTTGCGCTCCGCCACGGGAGCCTCTGGGCCGATGATGAAATCCGGGCCGCCCAGGGCGTAGAAGTGGGTGGTGTGGTCGGCCACATAGAAGGCTGAATAGAGCAGCTCGCGCAGCTTTTTGGCCGCTGGCGGCGGGTCGACGTGGTAAACCGCGTCGGCGGCCTTGGCGGCCGCCATGTGGTGCGCCTCGGGGCACACCCCGCAGATGCGGTTGGTGAGCAGCGCCATCTCCTCCACCGGGCGGCCGACACAGAAGCGCTCGAACCCGCGCAGCTCGGGGATCTGGAAGTACGTGTTGGCCACCTCACCCTGCTCGTCCAGAAAGATCTCAATCTTGCCGTGGCCTTCCAGCCGGGTGACGGGATCGATCGTGATTCGCTGGCTCATAAAGACTCCTCTTCACCGCACAGGAATTGCTGATTGTAGAATGCTGAAGGATGGTTGGTGGAACGACGTCATCTCTTCATTCAGCCATCCGAAACCTTCAATCTACAATCTAGGCTGCGCGGTCATTTTTGCACAAGTGCCTGGCGGCTTCCGCGCAGCAGCGATTTCGCCAGGCTGAAGCGGTAGAACTGGCCGGCCGGGTCCGTGATGCCGTCCAGGATGCGGTTGGTCTCAGCCGGGTCGGTGCTGTCGATGACCGACGCCAGGGCCGTCATCAGCCGGGCGCCGTAATCGATCACGCCCTCGGCCGGCCCATAGCACCCCAGGCATTGGGCCGAGGCTTTCGGGCACAGCGCCCCGCAGCCTTCGCGCGTCGCCGGGCCGTTGCACGGCACCCCCTGCTCGAGCAGGCACAGGTCCGGGTCGATGCGCTCTAAATCCTGGATGCGGACGAACTGCTTGATGCGCTTCACGTTGCGCTGGCGAGGGCACTCCTCGCAGACGGTCGTGCGGCCCGCGCCGAGCGTTGCTCCCGCGGGCGGCAGGCTCGCCTCCCCCCGCAGCGCGCGGATGGCCAGCCCAATCACCTGGGCGATCTGGTGGCTCTCCGGAGGGCAGCCGGGGATGGAGTAATCGACCGGGACGACCTGGTCGAGGGTGCGCAGCAGCGGCTGGAAGGCGGGGAGATGCAGCGTGCCCTCGGGCGTCTCCCAGCTCGCGACCGGCCGGACCCCCTGCGGGTTATCGGTGCTTGGCGAAGCGTAAGCGGCCTCGAAAATCATCTCGGGGGTCGAAAGGTTGGCCAGCCCCGGGATGCAGCCTTCGCTGGCGCAGGACCCAAACGCCACCAGGATCTTCGCCTTGCGGCGCAGCAGGCCAGCCATTTCTTCGTTTTCGCTGGTGCGGATCGCGCCGGTGAAAAGCATGAGGTCGATCGAGCCGTCCGGCATGGCCTCCAAGTCCTTCTCCTTGGCATCCATGGCGCAGGGCCAGAAAGCGATCTCGAACGCATCGTCGACCTCGAGCAGTTTTTCATGGATGTTCAGCGTGGCGATATCGCAGCCCCCGCAGGACGAGGCCCAGTACATGCCCAGTTTTGGTTTCGAGCTCGTGGATGGGCTCATGCGTCCTCCTGGCTAACGCAGCCGGCAGGGTGCGGATCCTGACCGGCCAGCGGCAGTTCTTCCACCGGGGCGATTCCACCGTGCTCGGCCAGAGCCGCGCTCGCCAGCGGCCAGCTGAGCGGGCCGAGCCCGCGCACCGCCTCCACCATGCTGGTGACCTCCCCGGCGAATTTGGCGCCTTCCGCGGCGCTCGCCCAGGTGAGCCTCAGCCGCTCGGGCTCGATACCCATCTGCTCCAGCGTGCGCTGGAGCAGCAAGAAGCGGCGCAGCGCCTTGTAGTTCTGCTCGATGTAGTGGCAGTCTCCCGGGTGGCATCCGGTCACCATCACCCCGTCCGCGCCGGAAGCAAACGCCTTCAGCACGAAGGTCGGGTCCAGCCGCCCGGAGCACATCACCCGGATCAGGCGCACGTTGGCGGGGTATTTCATGCGCGACATGCCGGCCATATCCGCCGCCCGGTAGCTGCACCAGTTGCAGGTAAAACCGATAATCACCGGTTCGAAGATGGGATTCGTTTCCATGGACATCCTCTCCAGCTCAAGCCGCCGCTTCGGCGCCCTGAGCGGTGAGCAGCATCAAACCCTCGATCTGGGCCAGGATCTGCTCGTTTGAGAAACCCGATCCGCTGATGGCGCCCGCCGGGCAGGCCGCCACGCAGGTCCCGCAGCCCTGGCACAGGGCCGGGTTGACCTCCGAGACGCGGGTATCTTCGTGGAAGGCGATCGCGTTGAACGGGCACAGGCTGTTGCAGATGCGGCAGCCAGAGCACGCCTCGGGCTGGATGGCGGCACTGTAGGGCTCCAGCCCCATTTCCTTCTGCTCGATGTACGACATCACCCGCGCCGCCACCGCCGATCCCTGCGACACGCTGGCCGGGATATCCTTCGGCCCGACCGCGGCGCCCGCGATGAACACCCCATCGGTCATCGTGGCGACCGGGTCCAGCTTGACATGCCGCTCGATGAAGAAACCATCCACGCTGCAGGAAATCCCAAACAGCTTCGCCACGTCTTTCGCGTCGCGCCTGGGCTCGAGCCCGGTTGAAAGGACGACCATATCCACCGGGATGCGGCGCTGCTTGCCGATCAGGGTGTCTTCCACCTGGA
>JAJYJF010000015.1 GCA_021796375.1 Chloroflexota bacterium
CTCTTCGATTCTGGTACTTCAGGTAGTAAGCGTGCTCCCAGACGTCAACCACCATCAGGGGGAACAACCCATCGGTCAGGGGCGAATCCTGGTTGGGCGTGGAGTGGATGATCAGCTTCCCATCGTGGTTGCGGCTCATCCAGGCGTAACCGCTGCCGAACCTGCCCACGCCTGCCTTTTCAAATTCTTCTTTGAAGGAGGCAAAGCTTCCAAACGTGTCGGCGATCTCTCGTGCGAGCTCGCCTTTGGGCTCTCCGCCCGCGTCAGGAGTCATGCTGGCCCAGTAAAAGTTATGGTTCACATATCCGCCGCCGTTGTTTCTCACTGCGGTGCGGATATCTTCTGGTACACTATGTAATCCCTTCAGGAGATCCTCGGCGGAGCGGCTGAACAGCTCCGGATGTTTCTCCAGGGCAGCGTTAAGATTTTTCAGGTACGTGGCGTGATGCTTGGAATAATGAATCTCGACTGTGCGCGCGTCGATCGCTGGCTCAAGGACATCATACGCGTAGGGCAGGGGGGGAAGTTCGTAGGGCATGAAAAACTCCTTTTCTCTTACGCCGGATCCAAGCTGTCAAGAATCTATTCTAATTAGATCTGAGTATCACAAATTCTATAAAAAATTGTAGCTTTCAAAAAAATCTTTGTCAAGCGAAATAGTTGAGAAATCAAGGTGCAGCCCAGCCGATCCTCTCCGCTCCTCCCTCCTCGCGCGGCGCTTTTCATCGCCATCCTGGCCGTCTCAACCGCTTCGATCTTCGTTCGCTTCGCGCAGCGCGAAGCTTCGTCGCTGGCCATCTCCGCGTACCGGCTGGTCATCGCGGCCCTGGTTCTGCTGCCGGTGTCGATCGGCGCGCTGCGGAGGGAGGTCCGGTGGATCGGTTCGCGGGACCTCCTCTGGGGGTTCCTGTCGGGAGTCCTCCTGGCGTTGCACTTCGCCACCTGGATTTCTTCTCTCCAATACACAACGGTAGCCAGCTCGGTCGTCCTGGTCTCCACGGCTCCGCTGTGGGTGGCGCTGTTTTCACCGTGGATTTTAAAAGAGCGCCTGGACCGCCGGGTACTGATCGGCCTGGTGGTCGCCCTGGCCGGCGGGACGGTCGTCGGGATCGGGGATGCCTGCCAGCTGCGCTCCGGCGGGCTGGCCTGCCTGCCGCTGGGCCAGTTTTTCGAGGGGAAAGCCATGTGGGGAAACCTCCTGGCGCTGGTGGGGGCGTGGTGCGCCGCCGGGTATTTTATGATCGGCCGCAGCCTGCGCGCCCGCCTCTCCCTGCAAACCTACATCGTCGGCGTCTACAGTACGGCGGGATTGTTACTGCTCGGGATCGCCGGCCTGCTCCGGCTGCCGCTGACCGGTTTCTCCCATTTAACGTATTTCTGGCTGGTCTGCCTGGGGCTGATCCCCCAGCTGATCGGGCATTCGGCCTATAACTGGTCGCTGAAATACCTGCCGGCAACCGACGTTTCTGTGGCCTTGTTCGGCGAGCCGGTCGGGTCAACGATCCTTGCCTACCTCATTTTGGGGGAGAACCCCGGCTGGCTGAAGGCAGCCGGGGGGATTTTGATCCTGGTGGGGATCTACCTGGCAGCCAGCCGTTCGGACGTGCCGGGGGATCAGGCCGCTCTGACCGATCTCTCCCAATAAGCCGGTTCCCGGGCCGGCTCGCGGGCCGAATCGCCAGCTCGTCCCGGGAGCGGCGACCCCGGCAGGGAAGGGGGCACGAGCGGCAGCGGATCTTGCACTCACCGAAATTGGTCTGCGCCAGCGGGCAATTGCCGGTTGACTATAGAACACAAGTTCTATATAATGGGGGTGATTTAGGAAGGGTTCCCACGCTTACCGGCGGCCGGGCGGGTCTTCTTCGGGGCCGGGGTGGAAAGGGAAAGCCACCCGCGCGGCGCAAAAAGCGTGAGAAAGCGAAAAGATATGCTCATCGAGGAATCCACTGACGCCCAGATCGATCTCCCAACCGGAAACGTCGTCCTGGTGATTGGCCCGCACGCCGCGCAGGAAGCCATGATCGAGCTGGCCGGCGGGCTGGTTCACCTGGGGCGGGTGCGCGTGCTGGATGGCGGCAACCAGTTCAACGCCTACTGGCTGGCCCGCTCGCTGCGCCGCCGCTCGCCGGAGATGTTCCCCATGCTCAGCCGGGTCAACCTGGCGCGCGCGTTCACCTGCTACCAGATGGAAACCATGCTGGCCGAAAGCCGCAGCCTGTCCGTCCCGACCCTGGTGATGGACCTGCTGGCCACGTTTTTTGACGAGAGCGTGGCGCTGCCCGAGCGCCGCCGGCTGCTCCAGCACGCCGCGGATCATCTCCGCCGGCTGTGCCAGCAGGCGCCCCTGGCGGTGGGCGCCCGCCCACCCATCCCGGGCAGCGAGCGCGGCGAGCTGTATGCCATCCTGCGCGAGGCGGCCGACCAGGTCTGGGAGGTGGGCGCGCCGCACCCGGCCCAGCCGGCCCAGCTGGCGCTCTTTTGAATTAAAGGAGATAACCGATGGGACGCACCTTGCCTGCCATTGCCCAGGTTTTTCTCCAGGAGCAAGAATCTTTTGCGCGCTTCCGGCGCGCGCTGCGCCGCGGGGACCAGCTGGTGCTGGACGACCTGTTTGCCGCGGCGCAGCAGCATCTGGCGGCCGCCTCCTACGCCGCGCACGCCCTGCCGTTCGAGATTTTCCTGCTCGCCATGCTGCTCGAGGAGCACAAGCAGGTGCTGCGCTTGCGCAGCGCCGTGGCCGAGCAGCAAGACCTGATCTACCACCTGCGCGCGGCCCTGGACGAGCCGCGCGGCTGAGACGGCCATGGCCGGCCTCGAAGAGCGCGCCGGATGGCTGATCGACCTCTATGCCGACCCGCGCGATGACCTGGTGGTGTGGATCCTGGCGGAGGACGGCGCCCGCCTGCGGCTGCACCAGCCGTTCCCCATCACCTTTTACGCGGCCGGGCCGGCGGCTGACCTGCGCGAGCTGTGGCGCTTCTTGCAGTCCGATCCCGCCCCGCTCCATCTGGCGCGGGGCGAGCGCCACGACCTGTTTGCCGGGCGGGCCATCCCGGTGCTTGCCGTCCGGGTGGCGTGCCCGGCGGACCTGGGGCCCGTCTTTCACCGCGCCGCCGAGCGCTTTCCGGACCTGACCTACTACGACGCGGACATCACCCTCAGCCTGCGCTACGCCGCGGTCACGGGGGCGTTCTCCCTTTCCTTCTGCCGGGTGGCTTACGAGCCTTCCGGTCGGCTGCGCGAGATCGAGTCGCTCGGCACCCCCTGGGAGCTGGACCCGCCGGCGCTGCCGCTGCGCATCCTGGCCGTCGAGCCGGATGTCAACCCCTCCCACGCGCCGCCGCAGCGCCTGACCGTTTGCTGCGGGAATCACACCTACAGCCTGGACCTGCGGCCCGAGCGGCCGCTGCTGCTCAACCTGCGCGGGCTGCTGCGCGAGCACGATCCCGACCTGCTGCTCACCACCTGGGGGGATACCTGGCTGCTGCCGGAGCTGATGCGCCTTTCGTGCGAGCACCGCCTGCCCCTCCCGCTCAACCGCGATCCGTGCCGCGGGGTGATCCGCAAGGAGGAGAAGGTCTATTTTTCGTACGGCCAGGTCATCCACCGCGGGCAGCAGGTGCACCTGGCCGGCCGCTGGCACATCGACCGGGCCAACGCCATGCTGTGGGGCGACTACGGCCTGGAGGGCATCTTCGAGCTGGCGCGCATCACCGGGCTGCCGGTGCAAACGGTGGCCCGTACCTCGCCCGGGACGGGCATCTCCTCCATGCAGATCCTGACCGCCCTGCGCCAGGGGGTGCTCGTCCCCTGGCACAAGCAGCAGACCGAGGATTCGCGCAGCGCCATGGACCTGTTCTACGCCGACCAGGGCGGGCTGGTTTACCAGCCGCTGATCGGCCTGCACCGCGACGTGGCGGGGATCGACTTCGTCTCCATGTACCCGAGCATCATGGTGCATTACAACATCTCGCCCGAGACGGTCGGGGCAGATCGGCCGGGCGCCGAGGAGATCCCCGAGCTGCACATGCGCGTGGACCGCTCCCACCCCGGCCTCGTCCCGCTGACCCTTAAGCCGCTGCTGGAGAAGCGCATCGAGCTCAAGCACCGCATTGCGGGCCTGCCGGCCTGGAACCCACAACGCAAGCGCTACGCCGCCTGGGCTTCCGCCTACAAGTGGCTGCTGGTGACCTGCTTCGGCTACCTGGGCTATAAGAATGCCCGCTTCGGGCGCATCGAGGCCCACCAGGCGGTGACGGCCTACGGCCGCGAGACGCTGCTCCTGGCCAAGGAGGCTGCCGAGGAGCAGGGCTTCACCGTGCTGCACCTGTACGTGGATGGGATGTGGGTGAAGCGCCCGGGCGCCAGCCAGGTGGCCGATTTCCAGCCCCTGCTCGACCGCATCGCCGAGGTCACCCGCCTGCCGATCGCGCTGGACGGCGTCTACCGCTGGGTGGCTTTTCTGCCCTCGCGGCGGGATGCGCGCATGCCGGTCGCCAACCGTTATTTTGGCGTCTTCCAGGACGGCAGCCTGAAGACGCGCGGGATCGACTCCCGCCGGCTGGATACGCCCCCGTTCATATCGCGGGTGCAGATGGCGATGCTGGAGCTCCTGGCCGGCGCGGAGGATGCCGGCGCCCTGCCCGCGAAGCTCCCCGGCGCGCTCGGCCTGCTGCGGCGCGCGGCGGCGGACCTGCGCGCGGGGCGCATCCCGGTCGCCGACTGCGTGGTCACGCAGAAGCTGAGCCGCACCCTGGAGGAGTTTCGCAGCGCTTCTCCGGCGGCGCGCGCCCTGGCCCAGCTGGGCGCGGCTGGCAAGAGCCTGCGCCCGGGCCAGCGCGTGCGCTTCCTCTACATCCGCGGCGACCAGCGCGTGCACGCCTGGGACCTGCCCGACACGCCCCCTCCCGAAGCCCTCGACCACGAGCGCTACCTGACCCTGCTGCTGCGCGCGGCGAGCAATATCCTGCAGCCGCTCGGCCTGGAGGAGGCCGTCTTGCGCGACTGGGTGCTTGGCGGGGCCGTGTATCTCGGCCTCCCCGGCTGCTGGCGCCTGGAGGACGGCCTCGATCCGGGGGTGGGGCTGGGCCTCCTGCCGCCGCCGCAGAATTTACCGCTCCCAATTCTGGGAGATACAGGCTGGCTGCCTGAGGAGTCCGTCCGGGCCGGCCGGGATTGAATCGAGCGCCCCGCATTTTTTCTATATAATCAATCATGATGGATCCCCTCGAAAAACTTGCCTGCCTGGCCGAAAACATGCGCGTTGAGCCCGCCGAGGAATCGCTGCTGCCCCGTCCGGAGGAGAAGCTCCTGCCTGGCAGGCCGCCCCAGGCAGCCGCCTGCCCGGCCGGGATCTCGCTCGAGAACCTGCCCATCTACCGTGCCGTGGCGCCGGGCGGCCGGCGCGTGCCGCTGCTGAAAACCCTGCTGACCTCCGCCTGCGAGCGGGATTGCTACTACTGCGCCTGCCGGGCCGGGCGGGATTTCCGGCGGGTGGCCTTCCAGCCGGAGGAGCTCGCGCGGACCTTCATGGCCCTGCACCGCTCGCGCCGGGTGGATGGCCTGTTCCTCAGCTCGGGGCTCGCGGGCGGCGGCATCCGCGCGCAGGACCGCCTGATCGCGGCCGCCGAAATCCTGCGCGAGAAAATGGGATTCGCCGGCTACCTGCACCTCAAACTCATGCCGGGGGCCGAGCGCGCCCAGGTGGAGCGCGCCATGCAGCTGGCCGACCGGGTATCGATCAACCTGGAAGCCCCTAACACCGCCCGCCTGGGGAGCCTGGCGCCGCACAAGACCTTCCTCGAGGAGCTCGTCCGGCCGCTGGAGTGGGTGGAGGCGATCCGGCAAAACGAACCGGAGGGTGCTGGATGGAAAGGCCGCTGGCCTTCATCGACGACCCAGTTCGTGGTTGGGGCCGCCGGTGAGACGGACCTCGAACTGCTGGGGGTGACCCAGGTACTCTACCGCCGGCTGCACCTGGCCCGGGTCTATTACTCAGGTTTTTCGCCGGTCGAGGGGACCCCGCTGGAAAACCTGCCCGCGGTGGATCCCTGGCGGCAGAGCCGGCTGTACCAGGCGTCGTTTCTGCTGCGCGATTACGGCTTCGACCTGGAAGACCTGCCGTTCGACCCCGGCGGCTCGCTGCCCCTGGATGCGGATCCGAAGCTCGCCTGGGCGCGCCAGAACTTGGCCGGTAGCCCGGTGGAGATCAACCGGGCCGAGCGCCGCGAGCTGCTGAAGCTGCCGGGGATCGGCCCGAAGGGCGCCGAGGCGATCCTCAACGCGCGGGCCCGCGGGCGCATCACCGGAGTCGAAGCGCTGCGGGCGATCGGGGTATCCGTCCGGCGGGCGGCGCCGTTCGTGCTCATCGACGGCCGCCGGCCCGCGGCGCAGGGGGATTTCTTCGCCGACATCGGATTGAGAGGGGGGTAAATGGCCTTGAAACCGCTCCTGCCGCGCCACTTTTATGCCGAACCGATCCAGGTATCCTACGAGCAGGCCCCGGATTACGAAAAAAGCCCGGACTGCCCGGCTGGATTTACCTGGCGGGAGGAAGAATACAAGGTGGTCGAGCTCCTCAACGCCTGGGTTGATTTTCAGCGGCGCGGGCGCATGGCGCGCAACATGCAGCCGCAGCACGCGCGCGTCGCCTCCCACCGCGGGTCGCTGGGGGTGGGCCGGTTTTATTTCCTGGTGAAAGTCCAGACTGGGCAGGTCTATGAGCTGTATTATGACCGCGCCATCCAGGATACGGACCGGCGCAAGGGCCGCTGGTTTCTATCCGCTGAATACGATTCCGGTGAGGAGGGTGTATAATATATTCATAAACATGAATATGAATATGAATGCTCACCGCAGACAATTTACTGAAAAAGCCTCCCGCCAGTTTCACCTGATCGGCCAGACCGCGCGCCTCGATATCCTGCTCGCGCTGGGGAAGGGGGAAGCGTGCGTCTGCCACCTGGAGGCCTGGACCGGCTACCGCCAGGCGGCGATCTCCCAGCAGCTGATGCTCCTGCGCGATGCGGGCCTGGTCACCTCTCACCGGATCGGGAAGCACATTTTTTACGCTCTCACGGACCCCGGTCTGCTCGAGGTCATCCACCGGATGGCTCTGCTGAACGGCACCAGCCAGGCTGACCTGGACTGCCTGCAGGCTGTCGCGCCGCTCCCCGGGTGCGACTGCCCGCTGTGCGCACCCGACCATGATGGCAAGGGCGAACCTGGCCTGCTCCCCACCCAGCCCGCAATCCTTTTAGATCCAGCCATTCCGGTGAACCATGAAAGCGCGCATTAACCTCTCCGCTGAAAATCGCTTTTTGCTCTCGATCGCCGTCACGTTCCTGGTTTTCGGCGCCGAGCTGGCTGGCGGGCTGTGGTCCGGCAGCCTGGCCCTGCTTTCCGATTCGGCGCACGTATTCATGGACATCTTCGCCCTGGGCATGAGCTACCTGGCGGTGCGCCTTTCCAGCCTGCCCCCTGACGACCGCCATACATACGGGTACCACCGCCTGGAGGTATTGGCTGCGCTGGCGAACGGGCTGACCCTGGCGGGAATCTCCGCCGGCATTTTCTGGGAAGCCTACCGGCGCTGGCAGGCGCCACAACCGGTCAACAGCGGCGAGATGCTGGCCATCGCGGCCATCGGATTGATCGCCAACCTGGCAGTCGCTTCTGTCCTCGGGGAAAGCGGTCACGAGCATGCTCGCGCCGCCCATGCCGCGCGAGATCTCAACATGGAAAGCGCCCGCGTCCACGTCCTGGGGGACGCCGTGTCGTCCCTGGGGGTGATCCTGGCCGGGGTGCTGATCCTGCTGACCGGCCGGTTCTGGATTGACCCGCTGGTCAGCTTCCTGATCGGGATCCTGATCCTGATCAGCTCCGGCAGGGTGCTGCGCTCCAGCCTGCATATCCTGGTGGAGGGCGTCCCGGAGGGGATCTCCCTCCCGCGGGTCAGCGAATCGCTGGCGGACCTGCCGGGCGTGCTCGGCATCCACGACCTGCACATCTGGAACATCTGCTCCGGGACGGTCGCGCTGAGCGCCCATATCGTCGTGGCGGATCAAAGCGGGGAGAGCTCGAATCGGGTGCTGCAGGCGGTGAATCGGGTTCTGGCTGACGAGTACGGCATCGAGCACACCACGGTCCAGTTTGAATGCGTTGCCTGCAACGGGAATCACCTGGCTCACCGGTAGCCGCCTGTTCAGCCTGGGTTAATCCATACGGCGGCGGCCCGGGATCCATCCGCCAGGCCAGTGCGCCGGGGAGCGCGGGAAAGGTTTGATCCCGCGGCCGGACTCTCGACTGCCTGGAGACCGCCCTAAAAAAGCTCAGGGCTCCCTGCGGTTGGCGTACGGAGCCCTTGCCTCAACGGGCGCATCTCAGTTTGGAGGCAGTGATGCGTGCGCATTTTCTCCACGCCTCTCCAGCGGCGGGGCCGGGGTGAATCGTTAAAAATTGGGGATGCAGCGGCTCAACGGGATCGCAGGATAAAAAGAACGAGAGTTTGGGTGAGGGGGGCACCCAAACTCTCGTCTTGATTAGTGTACCACTCCGCCCAGCCATGTTCAATAGAGTTTGTCACAATTAAGTAATAATTAACGCTATGACAATCATCACTTCCCATTTTGAGAGCGCTGGCGCGGGAATCTGGCCTGGGCTGGCCTGTAAGCCGCGTTCTGTCCGGGTGGAGGGTATCCCATGGACGGCTCCTCCCTGGATGAGCATCTCTCTAGGCCGGCTGTCGCCAGCCGGCTCAAGCGGTCTACCCGGGGCTCGCGGAGACGAGCCGCCTCCCGCCAGCGTTTCCGCCGGCTTTGCCCCTGCTTGACCTTGCTCCGGATGGGGGTTGCCTGGCCGCCGCATTGCTGCGGCGCCGGTGGTCTTTTACACCGCCGTTTCACCCGTTCCCAAAAGGGTGGTTTGTTTCTGTGGCCCGATCCAGCAGGTTACCCCGCTCCGGGTGTTACCCGGCATCCTGCTCCGTGGAGTGCGGACTTTCCTCGCCCCGGCTTGCGCCGGGCCGCGCTCATCCGGCCAGCCCAGGAATTCAATGGTACCCGATGGGGGAGCGGGTGTCAACACTCGCGCAGATTGTCCTGGATTTTTCGTTTATTCTCCAGGAGTCGCAGGGTTGAATCTTGAATTCTCCTGCCGGTTACTCTGGACAAAACCGGAACCGTACTGTAAAATTCTTCCTCGCACTCGTGGATTGGTTTTTGGAGGAACCGTTGGCTAATATCAAGTCTCAAATCAAGCGAAACAAGCAGAACGAAAAACGCCGCGTTCGAAACCGGGTTGTTCGCGGCCGCGCCCGCACCTTCACGCTAAAAGCACGCACCGCCATCGCTTCCGGGAATGCTGAAAACGCCCAGGCTTCTACTCTGGAGGCCATTCGCGCTCTCGACAAAGCCGCGGAAAAAGGTGTCATCCATAAGAACAACGCTGCCCGGCGCAAGAGCCGGCTGATGAAGCACCTGGCCAGCCTGCAGAAAGCCAGCTGATCCAGCCGCCCGACCCCGTCGGCCTGGCTGATTTCTGACTGCTATGGTACCCCAGCGGGAGTGTGATGCTCCCGCTTTTTGCGTGTAAACGCCGGCAAGCCGGAGCTGCGAGGCAGCCGATCTCCCTTCCATGGCGTTGACCCCGGGATGCGCGCGCCTGCCGCGGCCGGTCCTTCGGGCGGCGCGGGCGCCGTCTGGCTCAACGCTGAATGCGGCGGTGCCGGGCGGATGCATCCTGCCGCCAGGCGCCTGGTGAGACGAGACCGGGTTAGGCGGTGCTCAGCCCGGCTCGCGGATGGTTGTATGTTATAATTTTTTCACTCCGACGGATCAACACGCAGCCCGGCGCGTGGTGGTCCGTTTTCAGAATTAAGGCTCGCACATCCTCAGGATTCCACATGTTTGAAGCCGAACAAATCGCCGTTGAGAAGCAGATCCGCACGTTCTTCGCCCAGGGAGGGCTGTCCGACTTTCCCCTGCAGTGGAATTCGATCCCCTTCAGCGGCCAGTGGGGGATCACCACCTCGTTTTTCCAGGCCGCGGCGCAGGAAGCTCGCCAGGGGAAAAAGGTCAGCGTCCCGCAGCGCGCGCAGGAGCTTGCCGAGCAGGCACGCGATTTCCTCGGCCAGCCGGCGGGGTTTGAGCGGGTCGAAGCCGTCAAGGGCTACCTCAACCTTTTCTATTCCTCGGCGGAGTATGCCAGGCGGGTGATCGAGACGGTCCTGGAGAAAGCCCAGGACTACGGGCGCGGCGATCCCAAAGAGATGCAGGTGATGGTTGAGTTCTCCCAGCCGAACACGCACAAAACCTTCCACGTCGGCCACCTGCGCAACGTCATCACCGGCTCCGCCGTATCGAATATCCTTGAGTTTGCCGGGTACACCGTCGTCCGCGCCAACTACATCGGGGATATCGGCCTGCACGTGATGAAATGGATGTGGAATTACATGAAGCATCACAGCGGCGAGCAGCCGGCCGGGGACCTCCAGCGCTGGATGGGCGACCTGTACACGGAAGCCGACCGCCGCTTCAGCGACGAGCCCGGGTTCGAGCTGGAGGTCCGCCAGCTGTTTGCCCGCTGGGACGGGCATGATCCGGACCTGATCGCGCTGTGGAAAAAGACCCGCGAGTGGTCGCTGGAAGGGTTCGCCCAGATTTACGATACCCTGGGTGTGAATTTCGACCGCTTCTACTTCGAGAGCGAGGAAGAAGAGCCGGGAAAAGAGCTGGTTAACCAGCTGATCGAGCGCCACCTGGCTGAGGACGAGCGGCCGGACGGCCCGGTGATCATCCGGCTGGATGAAATCCTGGGGAATCAAGCGGATAAATACCGGGTGCTGGTGATCCTGCGCTCGGACGGCACTTCGCTCTATTCGACCAAAGACCTGGCCCTGGCCATCCGGAAGTTCAAAGAATTCCCGCTCAGCCGCTCGATCTACGTGATCGACGTCCGGCAGAGCCTGTACATGCAGCAAATTTTCAAGACGCTGGAGCTGATGGGGTACGCGTGGGCGAAGGACCTCTACCATCTGGCGTACGAGATCGTCAACCTTCCGGGCAACGTGACCATGTCTTCGCGGGAAGGGACCGTGGTGCTGCTGGACGATCTGATTCGCGAGGCTTGCAGCCGGGCGCTGGAAATTGTCCGCGAGAAGAACCCGGAGCTCGACCCTGCCGCCCAGGAGGCGGTTGCCCGGGCGGTGGGGATCGGGGCGATCAAATACCCGATGCTCTCGCGCGACAACACCAAGATCACCACCTTTGACTGGCAGACCGCCCTGGACTTCAACGGACAGGCGGCGCCCTACATTCAATACGCGCACGTGAGAGCCAATTCCATCCTGCGCAAAGCCGGCGGGAGCCTGCCCCCGGCGGACGAAAGCCTGGGGCAGCTCGAGCCGGCGGAAATCGCGCTGGTCGACCTGATCGCACGCCTGCCGCGCGATATCCAGCGCGCGGCAGCCACCTACCGCCCGCTGGATATCGCGACCCTGGCCTATGACCTGGCGCGGGCATTCAACGACTTTTATAACCAGTGCCCGGTGCTGCTGGCCGAACCCGCGCAGCGGAACTTCCGCCTGCGCCTGGTGGCTTCCGCTCGCCAGGCGCTGGCGAACTCGCTGGCGCTGCTGGGCATCGCGGCTCCGGCGGCCATGTAGGGCAAGCATGTTTATCGACGAGGCTGAGATCTACGTTCGCTCCGGTAAAGGCGGCGATGGCATGGTCCATTTCCACCGCGAGAAATACGTTCCCCGCGGCGGGCCGGATGGCGGGGACGGCGGGCGAGGAGGCGACGTTGTCCTGGAGGTCGTCCCGACCCTGAACACCCTGGCGGCG
Source organism: Chloroflexota bacterium (assembly GCA_021796375.1). Taxonomy (GTDB): domain Bacteria; phylum Chloroflexota; class Anaerolineae; order Anaerolineales; family Anaerolineaceae; genus JAJYJF01. Next base: position 11,841 of record JAJYJF010000015.1, read on the forward strand.
TTCCGGCATACCACGCGCTACGTCGCGGATTCCGGCGCGAACGGCGGGCCGAACAATATGAGCGGCCGGGCAGCCGGGAATTTGATCGTGCGCGTCCCGCCGGGCACGATCGTGTACGAACAGGCCAGCGGCGAGCTGCTGGGCGATCTGGTTGAGGCCGGGCAGCAGTTGGTGGTGGCCCAGGGAGGGCGCGGCGGCCGGGGGAACCAGCATTTCGCCACCTCTCGCAACCAGGCTCCGCGCATCGGAGAAAAAGGCGAGCCGGCCGTGGAGCGGAAGCTGCGTCTCGAGCTCAAGCTTATCGCCGACGTGGGCATCGTCGGGGCGCCGAACGCGGGCAAGTCCAGCCTGCTCGCCGCTGCCAGCAACGCCAGGCCAAAAATCGCCGATTATCCATTCACAACCCTCGATCCGAACCTCGGGGTATGCGAGCTCGATGATAATACTACCCTCGTCCTGGCGGACATCCCCGGTTTGATCGAAGGCGCACACACCGGCGCTGGACTGGGGGATGCGTTTTTACGCCATATCCAGCGCACGCGGGTGTTAATCCACCTGCTGGACGGGCTGTCGGAAGACCCCATCGCTGATTTCACCCAGATCAACAGCGAGCTGGCCTTGTTTGACCCCCGTTTGGGCCAGAAACCCCAGGCGGTGGCGCTCAATAAAATCGACCTGCCGGACGTGCAGGCGCGCTGGCCACAGATCCGGTCGGAGCTCGAAAAGCGCGGCTACCAGCCGCTGGCAGTTTCGGCTGCGACCGGTGAAAACGTGCGCGACCTGCTCTGGCGAGCCGCGGAAGCCCTGGCCCAGGCGCCGGTTGAAGAGCCGGTCGAGGAGATCCCGGTTTACCGGGCGGACGAGGACCCGAACGCATTTGAGATCGAGCGGGTGCCGGAAGGCTGGCGCGTGACTGGAAAGGCGATCGAGCGCGCGGCAGCCATGACCTACTGGGAGCACGAAGGTTCGGTGCGCCGCTTCCAGCGCCTCATCGAGCGATTGGGCATCGAGAAGGCGCTGCGCTCGGCGGGCGTCACCGAAGGCGATACCGTCTTCATTGGTGATTACGAGCTCGAATGGGAGGAGTGACCCCCAGGATGCGCATCGGGATTTTCGGCGGGACCTTCGATCCGCCCCACCAGGGACACCTGATCCTGGCGGAAGAGGCGGAATACCAGCTCGGTCTCGACCGGCTGCTCTGGGTTCTGACCGCCGACCCGCCGCACAAGCAGGGCCAGCCGATCACCCCGCTGGAGGTGCGCCTGGATCTCTTGCGGGCGGCGATCGGCGAAAACCCGCGTTTCGAGCTCTCCCGGGTCGACATCGACCGCCCCGGGCCGCATTTCGCGCTGGATACCGTCCGCCTGCTGCGCGAGGCGAACCCCACCGCGGAGCTCGCGTACCTGATCGGGGGGGATTCGCTGCGCGACCTGCCCACCTGGCACTCCCCGGCGGATTTTCTCCGGTCAGTGGACGTGCTGGGCGTGATGCGGCGGCCGGGAGACCGAGTGGACCTGACCGCCCTGGAGGCGGAGCTGCCGGGCTTGCAGAAGACCGTCCGCTATATCGACGCGCCGCTGCTGGAAATTTCTTCCTCGCAGATCCGCCAGCGGGTCTCGGAAGGCCGCCCGTACCGCTATTACGTCCCCCGAGAGGTGTACCGCCTCATCCAGGCCCGCCACCTTTATCGATAACCTGCAAGATACCCGTTTCCGCGGTCTGAAAGCTTCCATGGCCATCCTCATCGACAATCTGTTTGCCTCCGTCATCCTCGGGCACCTGTGGGCTGACCTGCTGAATGGCCAGCTTGGAATTATCCTGGCTTATCTCAGCACCCCGCTCGGCCTGAGCAACGCGGTGATCGGTCTGGTCATCACGGGCTACATGGTGACGCAGTCGGTCGCCCAGCCGGTGGCTGGCTACCTCACCGACCGGATCGGACCGCGCTGGCTGGTATCCGGCGGCTTGCTGTGGATGGGTCTTTTCTTCAGCCTGGCAACGCTGATCCACGGCCCGGCATCGCTGATCCTGCTGGTGATCGCAAGCCTTGGCTCCGGCGCGCTGCACCCGGCCGGCAGCTCGCAGGTGACCCTGTTGGGGAAAGTTCACTTGCAGGGCAGGGAGACAATGGCCGCATCGTATTTCTTCGTTGCCGGGCAGTTCGGCTTCTTTTTCGGGCCGCTTCTCGGCGGGCCGCTGCTGCAGCGGTTTGGCCTGCCGGGCATCCTGCCCCTCATCCTCGCCTGCCTGCCGGTCGGTGCGTTCTCCGGCTGGCAGCTTAAATCCGCCCTGCGCACCCATCCGGTTCAACGCGAGCCAGGGAGCAGCCGGGGTTCCCTGCTTCCCAGGCCGGTTGTATCTGGCTGGATCGTAGCTGCCCTGGTGGGAGTAGCCGCCTTCCAGTCCTTCTTATCCTCCAATATCTCGACCTATATCCCCAAATACCTTTCCGATCTCGGCCAGCCGGCAGGGACCTACGGGCTGATCACGGCGCTCTTTATGGCCGGGTCAGGGATCGGTATGCTTTCCGGGGGCATCCTCGGGGATCGGTTCAGCCGGCGTGGGGTGATCACCGTTTCCCTGCTGGCTGCCAGCCTGCCGGTTTACGTCATCGGGGTGACCGGATTTTCGCCGTGGTTGTATGGAATGATCCTGCTGGCGGGGATTTTCAACGGCGCGGCGAATACCTCGATCTTCGTCACCTCTCAAAAAATGTTCCCCGGAAGCACCGGACTGGCCTCGGGGCTGATCCTCGCTTTTATGTTTTCCTCCGGCGCGGTCGGAACACTCCTCTGCGGGCACCTGGCGGATGCGGTCGGTTTCCCGCCCGTTTTT
>JAJYJF010000016.1 GCA_021796375.1 Chloroflexota bacterium
GGGGAGGAGATCTGGGAGGCTTACCGCCAGGCTGACCTGAAACTGCTCCAGGATAAATCAGAACACCACAAAACAATGGGATAAAACATGGTAAACTTAGGGCCGTGATCAATAGAAAGATGTAAAGGATATGCGCTTATACCGGTGGAAAATCAAGCAGCTACTGCGCACCCTGAACGGACAGTGAAAAGGGAGAGCCGTTATCCGGCCCTCCCTTCTTCTTTTTAATTGGGGAGGAAGCTCGAGATGAGTACCACGAAATATATCTTCTTTACTGGCGGCGTTGTCAGCTCGGTCGGAAAGGGTGTGACCGCGGGAGCGGTGGGGAGAATTTTAAAAGAAAGGGGATTCAAGGTCGCGGTCCAAAAATTGGATCCATATATTAATGTCGACCCGGGAACCATGAGCCCCTACCAGCACGGCGAGGTGTTTGTCCTGGATGATGGGGCTGAGACGGACCTCGATCTAGGGCACTACGAGCGCTTTATCGACGTGCGCCTGAACCGGGTTTGCAACGTGACCACCGGCCAGGTATACGCGGAGGTGATCAGCAAGGAACGCCGGGGGGACTACCTCGGCGGGACCATCCAGGTCATCCCGCACATCACCAACGAGATCAAGCGGCGCATCGCGAGCGTCTCCAAGACCACCGGGGCGGAGATCGTCCTGGTCGAAGTCGGCGGGACCGTGGGGGATATCGAAAGCCTGCCCTTCCTGGAATCCCTCCGCCAGATTCGCAGCGATCTGGGCCGGGAAAACACGCTGTACGCGCACGTCACCTGGCTGCCGTATATCGGCGCCACCGATGAGCTCAAGACCAAGCCCACCCAGCATTCCGTGCAGGAGCTGCGCTCGATCGGGATCTCCCCGGATATGATCGTCGCCCGGTCCGACTATCCGATCGACGACAGCTTGCGGGACAAAATCGCCCTGTTCTGCGACGTCGAAAAACAGGCGGTTTTCCCCATGGTGACCACGCCCATCCTCTACGAAGTCCCATTGCTGCTCGAGCAGGCTGGCGCGGGGGATTACATCCTCCGCCGGCTGGGATTGGAGGCGCGCCAAAAGCCGGATTGGTCCGGCTGGAGAAAGCTCGTCGATGAGGTTCGCCGTCCCAAGCCGGCCTTAAAAATCGCCCTCGTCGGAAAATACGTGGAGCTGCACGACGCGTACATGAGCGTGCGTGAAGCCTTAAAGCATGCCGCCGTCCACCAGGGGGTAGAGGTGGAGATCGAATGGATCCATTCCTCCGAGCTCGAGAAGGGGCGCGGGTGGGAGCTTATCCAGCAGTCGCACGGCATTATTGTGCCGGGAGGATTTGGCAGCCGCGGGATCGAGGGCAAAATCCAGGCTGCCCGGTATGCCCGGGAAAAGAAAGTCCCGTACCTCGGCCTGTGCCTCGGGATGCAGCTGATGGTCGTTGAGTTTACCCGCGCCGTTCTGAAGAACGAGGAGGCCAACTCAACCGAATTCGATCACGCCACCCCGGTTCCGGTGATCGACCTGATGCCGGAGCAGCGGGATATCGCCGACATGGGCGCCACGATGCGCCTGGGGCTGTACCCCTGCGAGCTGCAGCCGGGGACGAAAGCCGCCGCGGCGTATGGGGTGCCGAGGGTCGAGGAACGCCACCGCCACCGCTTCGAGTTTAATAACACCTACCGCCAGACCCTCGAAGAATACGGGATGGTTTTTTCGGGCCTGTCGCCCGACCGGCGGCTGGTGGAGATCGCCGAGATTCGCGACCACCCCTTCATGGTCGGGACGCAGTTTCACCCGGAATTCTTGTCGCGGCCCAACCAGCCCCATCCCCTCTTTAATGCTTTTATCGCGGCGGCGATCCAGAATGCCGGGCTTGATATAACCAGCCCGGACCTCGTTCCGGCCAGCTCAGCCGTCGAATCCTGATGGGCCGCATTGTGGTTATAATTGGAAAAATTCTAGCCTTCGTTTCTACGCATAAGAGCCCCTCATCCGATGGGGTATCATAAAGATTGAGGTGAAGCATGGATACGACAATTGAATCAGTCTCAGCATTGCAGATCCTGGATTCCCGCGGGAACCCAACCGTGGAAGTCGAGGTCATCCTGGCAGACGGCAGCTGGGGGAGGGCCGCTGTGCCCTCCGGCGCCTCCACCGGAGTCCACGAAGCGCTCGAGCTGCGCGACGGCGATAAATCCGTTTACGGCGGGAAGAGCGTCACGAAAGCGGTCGAAAACGTCAACGACGAGATTTCCGAAGCTCTGATGGGCTGGGATGCGACCGAGCAGGTGGCCGTCGACATGGCGATGATCGAGCTGGATGGCACCGCCAATAAATCCCGGCTGGGCGCGAACGCGATCCTCGGCACCAGCCTGGCGGTGGCCAAGGCGGCTGCCAACGCCGTGGGCCTGCCGCTCTACCGCTACCTGGGTGGAGTCTATGCGCACACGCTGCCCGTCCCGATGATGAACATCCTGAACGGCGGAGTCCACACCGGCTGGCAGTCCACCGACGCGCAGGAATTCATGGTCATGCCGCTAGGCGCCCCCTCTTTCGCGGAAGGGTTGCGCTGGGGCGCGGAAATCTACCAGGCGCTCAAAGGCGTCCTCAAAAGCCGCGGGTACACAACCCTGGTCGGGGATGAGGGCGGCTACGCGCCGGCGCTGAAAGCCAACAGCGAGGCGATCGAGGTGATTCTGGAGGCCATCCAGAAGGCGGGCTATAAAGCCGGCACTGACCGCGAAAGCCAGGTGGCCATCGCCCTTGACCCGGCCGCCTCCGAGCTGTTCGATGAGAACACCCGCCGCTACAACCTGCGGAAAGAGGGCAAGCAGCTGAGCTCCGAAGAGATGGTCGCGTTCTGGAAAAACTGGGTGGACCAGTACCCCATCGTCTCGATCGAAGATGGCCTGGCTCAGGACGACTGGGAAGGCTGGAAGATGCTGACGGCCGAGGTCGGCAGCCGGCTGCAGATCGTGGGGGACGATCTCCTGGTGACCAACCCCGAGCGGGTCCGCCGGGCCATCCACGAGAAGGCATGCAACGCGCTGCTGGTCAAATTAAATCAAATCGGCTCGCTGACCGAGACCATCGAAGCCGTCGAGCTCTGCCAGCGCTCCGGGTGGCGCGCGGTGACCTCGCACCGGTCCGGCGAGACCGAGGATTCCACCATTGCCGACCTGGCAGTCGCGCTGAATATGGGTCAGATCAAAACCGGCGCGCCGGCTCGCTCCGACCGGGTGGCCAAGTACAACCAGCTGCTGCGCATCGAAGCAGAGCTCGACGATACTGCCCATTACGCCGGCTGGGATGCGGTGAAGCGGTAACCCACCCGCAAAATTAATCCGAACTACCGGGCTCTCTCCGCAGAGCCCGGTTCTTTTTTATGGAGTTTGTCCGTAACGTTTTTCGAAGCGGAAGGCGAATTTCGACGGATAAGCACAATTCCCCCAAATAATATCAAATTTATTCAGTAGGGTTTTCCCTACCTTAAGCTTAGGATGATTCCCAATTGAACGGTTTTTAGGGAGCATGTACCCTGTAGCCGAAGATATCCGCCAGACTGACCTGCTCCATCGAAGAGCAGATCAGAACAGACAGATTCACTTTCCAGAAGCAGCATTCACGGAGTCCCTCCGCTAATAGATTGGCCAGTACCTTTTTTAATGAGAATTTACCAGTAAACGAAAAGGAGAAAATATGCACAAAACTGTGGTTGCACTCTACGATAACCTGGATGATGCCCAGCAGACGGTCCGCGACCTGGTGGACGGCGGGCTGCCCAGAGACCAGATCAGCCTGGTGGCGAACGATCAGACCGGGCAGCTCGGGGAGAACGTGACCGGCGCCGGGGAGGCCTCCGGTGCGGCTCAAGGTGCCGGGGTAGGCGCCGGGATCGGTGCAGCCCTGGGCGGTATCGGCGGATTGCTGGTTGGGCTGGGAGCCCTGGCGGTCCCCGGCATCGGCCCGGTGCTCGCGGCCGGCCCGCTTGCGGCGGCCCTGGGCGGGGTAGCCGGCGCCGGCGCGGGTGCAATCGCCGGCGGCGCCGCGGGCGGCCTGATCGGCGGGCTGACGGATATGGGCGTCACGGAGCAGCAGGCCGGCTTCTTCGCGGAAGGCGTCCGCCGCGGTGGAAGCCTGGTGACCGTCCGGACAGAGGATCCCCGGACCGAGGTCGCCAAAGATGTGATGAACCGCCATCACCCCATCGACGTGAACGAACGAGCCGTAGAGTGGCGGCAGACCGGCTGGACTGGGTTCAACCCGGGAAGCCAGCCCATGCGGCCAGATACCGGACAGGATATGGACATGGGCCGGACTCCTCCTCAAACGGAAGTCCCCCAGCCCGGAACCGCCCTGGATAAAGATGAGACGGGGAACACCGGCATGGGCTCCGCCAGCCTCGCGGACACCGGTCAGACGACCGGTGTGAACCCCTCACAACCCATCGGAACGATGCCCACAGGAGACTTTACCGGCGAGATGGATTCCGGCGGCGTGGTGACCGGACCTAACTCAACCCTGGACGTCGCCCCAGGTGGGGTTCAGGTCCAGAATTTCGATTTTTACAGCATGGATTTCCGCAATCACTACGAGAACACTTTCGGCAGCCGCGGATATTCCTTCGACCAGTACGTTCCAGCCTACCGCTACGGGTACGACCTCGCGAATAACGAGCAGTACCGCATCATGGACTGGAACGCCCTCGAGCCAGACGCCCGGCGTTTCTGGGAGGAGCGGCATCCAGGAACTTGGGATGAGTTCCGAGATGCGATCTACCATGCCTGGAGCAGCGTTCATGACTCGATGATGTAAAAATATCAAGACCCTCGGGCTGGGGTGTGAATAACCCTGCCCGAGGCTTCCGTTCGGCCGGTTCCAGAGAACCGGCTGATAAAAAGGCGAGATTTCAACCGGTATCCGATACGAAGGGGGTCAGGGAGGAGAAAATGGCAAAACCATTCTGCAAGATGACGCTGAAGGAGTTGCTCGATTACCTTGCCGCGCAGGAGAAGCAGCCGGCTGAGCCGGTCCTCCCCGAACCGGCAGATCTTTCCAAAATCGAAATCGTTCCCATCCCCAGGCAGCAAGTAAAGATCGACGAAGCAGCTTTCGCCGCGCTCAGCCGGGCAGAATGGGGATCTCCCCGCTCCCTCAATTAGCATCCTTTTAGAGCTGCTATCGGGTAAAAACGCTGTTGCCTTGTTTGAAGATCGACAGGCCGCGAACGATGCGATCCGATCGCTCCTCGTCGGAGGCATCCCCGAAGACCGCATCCGCCCAGTCGCACTGCCGGCGGCGTCTGGCGAGCAGAGCCTGCCGGCCGTCCTGAAAGCCGATTCCGGGAAGAACGGCGATCAGGAGGTTAGAAAAGGCGGGGTGATCGGCGCAGCTGTCGGAGGCATCGGCGGCCTGCTGGGAGCGCCGAAAGAAATCGGGCTGACCACCGAAATCGCAAATTCTTATCTCGAAGGCCTGCGTCAGAGGGAAACCCTGATCGCGGTTCAAGCAGACGGTCCCGATATCGGCCGGGTCCGCGAGCTCCTGGAACAGCCTACCGACAGCTCGCGGGATGAAAATCCCGCAGGCACGGCCGTTTTTCCGGGAAATTAATCAATTTCAGCCGATAATTATTTAACCTGTTTCAGGGGGATCGATGGCAGATACTGTGACGCAGCATATCATCGTCGGGGCCGGCGTTTCTCAAGTCTATCAGGCCTGGGCGAATTTCGAAAACTTTCCGAGTTTCATGCACTACATCAAGCAGGTGACCCGGCGGGACGACCGCTTGAGTCACTGGGTCATGGAAGGCCCGCTGGGGAAAAAGGTTGAGTGGGATGCTGAAACTACCCGCCTGGAGCCCAACCAGCGAATCGCGTGGAGCAGCAAGCAGAACAGCCCGCTGAAAACGAGCGGGCAGGTGACCTTCATACCCCTCGGCCAGAACGAGACGGATATCACGGTCTCGATGCACTACGAACCGCCGGCGGGATGGGCGGGAGACGTCGTGGCAGATTTGCTCGGGGATCCGGAAGGCAAGCTGGCCGCCGATTTAAGGAATTTTAAAGGGTTTATCGAAGCCGTGCCGGAAAGGACAAACCGGCCGAAATAGGCCGGTTAGGTATCGGACCGGCTCCCGTCCAGCAGCATCCGGGCGGTGGACCAGACCGCGTCGAACATCTCCTCCGTCAGGCGGCCAGTCTGAGTATTCTGGCGGCTGGGGTGGTAGGAGGTAATCCACCAGGGCATCCCAGCGCCGAAGCGGTGGACGGCCCCGTGCGCGAACTCTATTTTTGGCAGCGCGAACCCCTGGCGGCGATACGCCGCGGCCAGCCCATCCATGGCAATCCGCCCGAGGAGCACGACCCCTTCGATCCTGGGAAGATAGCCCATCTCTTCGATCAGGAACGGCTGGCATCTGGCCAGCTCTTCCGGGCTGGGCTTGTTATCGGGCGGCACGCACCGGCAAACAGCCGTGATGAAAACGTCCTTCAGGGCCAGCCCGTCATCCTTATATACCGCGGTGGGCCGGTTAGCGAAACCCGCCCGGTAAAGCGCCCGGTATAGGAAAACCCCGGAATCATCCCCGGTAAATACGCGTCCCGTCCGGTTCGACCCGTGAGCGCCCGGGGCCAGCCCGACCACCAGGATCCGCGCCTGCGGGTCGCCAAACCCGGGGACCGGCTTCCCCCAGTACTCGCAGCTTTGAAAGGCCCGCCGCTTCTTCTGCGCGACCGCTTCCCTCCAGGCCACCAGGCGCGGGCACGCCCGGCATGCGGTGATGCGCGCCTCCAGATCAGCCAGGCGGTCTTCCGGCGAGCTCATCGATCGTCCGTCCGATCCAGCAGGAGCATCGCATCCCCAAAAGAGAAAAAGCGGTACTCGAGGTCTACCGCGGCCTGGTAGGCGTTCAGGATGGTTTCCCGCCCGGCGAACGCGCTGACCAGCATGAGCAGCGTCGACCGCGGGAGATGAAAATTGGTGATCATGCCGTCGACGATCCGGAACTTGAAACCGGGCAGGATGAAAAGATTCGTCGGGCCGGTGAATGGGGCGGCAGCCTTCCCCGGCTGGGCAGCGCGCGCCGCGGTCTCGAGGGTGCGAACGCTGGTCGTGCCCACCGCGATGACCCGCCCGCCGCGCTCCCGGGCAGCGTTGATCTCGCCCGCCGCCTCCGGGGTCAGCTCGCACCACTCGGTGTGGATCTTGTGCTCGGCCGGATCCTCCTCGTTGACCGGGGCAAACGTATCCAGGCCCACGTGCAGGGTGAGGGTAGCAAACCGGATCCCAGCGGCTTGCAGGCGGTCCATGAGCTGCGGGGTAAAATGCAGCCCGGCGGTGGGCGCTGCTGCCGACCCGGAGACCCGGGCATACACCGTCTGGTAGCGCTCGCGGTCGCGCAGCGGCTCGTGGATGTACGGCGGCAGCGGCATGTTTCCGATCCGCTCCAGCGCCGGCTCAACCGGCTGGCTGAACCGGATGGTCCTGCGCGAGCCCTCCAGCTCCCCTTCGACGCTGGCTTCCAACCCGGGTTCAACCTCGAGCTGCTTCCCAGCGCGCAGGCCTTTCCCGCCGACCAGCGCCTCCCAGAGGGTGTCCTCGATCCGGCGCAGGAGCAAGATCTCTACTTTCCCGCCGCTGGGTATTTTTTTAGCGAATATGCGGGCCGGGATCACGCGGGTCTGGTTCAGAACCAGAAGGTCTCCCGGCCTGAGATACCGGCCGATTTCAAAAAAGGTGGAATGTTCGATCCCCCCGGTGCGGCGATCGAGGACCATCAGGCGCGAGGCGTGCCGGGGCTCTACCGGATGCTGGGCGATGCGCTCCACCGGCAGATGGTAATCAAAATCCGAGGTTTTCATTGCGGGGAGATTTCCGAGGTCTTCGAACAGGCCGGCGCGGGCGCCCGCCTACAGGAGCTTCGGCTGCTGTTCGCGGTTGGCATATTGGAAGCCGAGATGTTCATAGGCATGCTGGGTGGCCACCCGGCCCTGGGGCGTGCGATCCAGGAACCCGAGCTGGAGAAGATAGGGCTCGACCACGTCCATGATCGTATCGGGCTCTTCGCTGATCGAGGCAGCGATCGTGTTGAGGCCTACCGGCCCGCCGGAATATTTTTCGATGACCGTCAGCAGCACGCGCCGGTCGACTTCATCCAGCCCTAAAGGGTCGACGTTCAACAGGTTCAGCGCCTCGGTCGCCACGTCCCGGGTGATGCGTCCTTCCGCGCGAACCTGGGCGAAATCGCGCACCCTGCGCAGCAGCCTGAGGCCTACGCGGGGGGTTCCGCGCGCCCGCCGCGCGATCTCATCGATGCCGGGGGGCTCGGTTTCGACGTTCAGCATGCCCGCGGCGCGCCGCACGATCTCGACCATGGCCTTCTGGTCGTAGAAATCCAGCCGGTAAACGGCGCCGAACCGGGCCCGCAGCGGTGCGGTGACCAGGGCCAGGCGCGTCGTCGCCCCGATCACGGTAAAGCGCGGCAGTTTCAGGCGGATCGAGCGCGCCGACGGCCCTTTGCCGATCACGATATCCAGCGAAAAATCTTCCATGGCTGGATAGAGGACCTCTTCGACCGCCCTGCCCAGGCGGTGGATCTCGTCGATGAACAGCACATCCCCGGCGCGGAGGTTGGTCAGGATGGCCGCCAGATCTCCGGCGCGCTCGATCGCCGGACCGGCGGTGATCTTGATATTCACCCCCATCTCGTTCGCCAGCACGTGCGCCAGGGTCGTCTTCCCCAACCCGGGCGGCCCGTAAAAGAGGACATGATCTAGCGGTTCCTGGCGGTGGCGGGCAGCATCGATGAGGATGGAAAGGTTCTCTTTCACCTGGTCCTGCCCGATCAGCTCAGCCAGATGCCGCGGCCGCAGCGCCTGATCGACGCGGTCGTCCGGTCGCGGCTCGGGGTTCACCAGGCGGTTTGGCTGGTCGCTCATCAGTGTGATTATACCCTCAATCCCAGGCTGCCTCCGGGAAACACGTTATAATAGCAGGCATGCAGGCAGCCGTTATCAGAACATTCGTTCGGCATTATACCCCATTTCCATCCCCTTCTTCCACCCTCACCAGGCTTGAACCCGGTCCTCTTCAAATCGACACCTGAATTCCTAACAGGGCGGGCGCATTGCCCGCCCTGTCTCAACCTGCCCGATGAGAATCCGCAGGGGCAGCTCCTCTTACTGACCCGATCCAGGTTTGCCATTCGCAAAGGAGAACAATACAAATGGAAAACGTCTTCCCCTCTCCCCATCCCCTGGTCGCCCATAAGCTGGCGCGCCTGCGCGACAAGGCTACGGAACCGAAAAAGTTTCGCGAGCTGGTCCGCGAGCTGGGAGCTTTACTGGCTTATGAAGCCACCCTGGATTTGCTGACCTCGCCGCGTGAGGTCGAAACCCCGATGGGCCTGGCTCACGGGCAGGAGCTAAAAGAAAAAATCGGCCTGGTACCCATCCTTCGGGCCGGGTTGGGCATGGTGGAAGGCGTTTGGGATCTGATGCCCTCCTCCGAGGTCTGGCACATTGGGCTGTACCGGGATGAAAAGACGCTTAAACCGGTGCAGTACTATAACAAGCTCCCGGTGGAGCCGACGGTCTCGGTCTGCCTGGTGCTGGATCCGATGCTGGCAACCGGCGGCTCGGCGGTCGCCACCGTGGACCTGCTGAAACACTGGGGGGTTAAGAAGATCAAATTTGTGGGTCTGATCGGCGCCCCGGAAGGCATCCGCCTGCTGAACTCGCGCCACCCCGACGTCCCGATCCACCTGGCAGCGGTCGACGATCATCTCAACGAGCGCGGCTATATCGTCCCGGGCCTGGGCGACGCGGGCGACCGGCAGTTTGGCACCGGGTAAGCCCGGATCTCCACGAGAGGGAATAGAACGCGCGGGCGCCGGTCCGGTAAGAACAGACCGGCAGCCCGTTATTTCGTTTGGGGAAGGATATCCAAGTTTCTGAGCGGGGGAGGGCTGTATGATATGCCTTACCGGCCGAAGATCGACCGCAGCAGCCACAGCGGCACCAGCAGCGCTACCTGCACCGCCAGGCAGACGCCCAGGATCGTGGCAGCCGAGGCGCAGGCGGCGTCCACCAGCGGGCCAGCGTGCTCGATGGCCCATGGCCCCGCCCCCGAGAGCGCGACCAGCCCCACCAGCGCCAGCACCGCGACCGCGACGGGTAGCCAAGCCCGGCGGTCGGATGGCGAAGGGAACATCGTCCCCGAGATCGCGAACACCAGGTAGAACCAGATCCAAAAATCGGGCTGGGAGGGCAGGGCCTGGAGGCGGCTGAAGAATACCCCCAGCTGCCCCGAGGCAAGCGCTTCCGTGAGGGCGGCGGCCTGCAGCTGCCTCAGGCTGATCCAGGCGACGGCCAGACCCCCGGCGAATAAAGGCGCCGCTCCGACCAGGGCTTCACGGGGCACGTCGCTGGCCGCCATCTCGACAAAGCCGAGGCGCAGCGTGTTCCCGGGCAGTACCTGCGGTGTCAAGGAAAATCGTCCGGTGCGGATCCCCAGCAGGCGCGCCGCCAGCCAGTGGCTGAGCTCGTGTAAAAAAACTCCCGGGAATAGGAGGATGGCAAAAACCGTCAGGGTCACCGGCTGGCTGCGGGTGATCGCGAAGAGCGCTGCCTGGAGCTCCAGCTGCAGGCGCTGGTTGAAAAACAGGAGTGGCCCCAGGATCACCAGGAGCCACACCCACCCATGGCTGAAGATTCCCACCAGGGAACCCGGGATCATTTCACCGCGGCCTGGACAATCTTAACAAAGTCCGGTTTCAAGCTGGCGCCGCCCACCAGCGCCCCGTCGATCTCCGGCTGGCCGAAGAACTCGGCGGCGTTCGCCGGCGTGACCGACCCGCCGTACAGCACGCGGACCGCCTGAGCGGTGCTTCCCCCGAACAATTCGGCCAGCGGCTTGCGGATGCACTCGCGGACGACCTCATTCGCCCCCTGCCCGGTAGCGGCTTTCCCGGTGCCGATCGCCCAGACCGGCTCGTAGGCGATCACGAGCCGGCTGGCCTCAGCGCCGTCCACCCCCTGCAGGCCCTCGCGCACCTGGCGGGTCACCACCTGGGCCGTCTCGCCGGCGGCGTTTTCGGCCAGGGTCTCGCCCACGCAGACGATGGGCACCAGGTGATGGGCCAGCGCGGCGACCGTCTTGCGGTTCACCCCCCGGTCTGTTTCCCCAAAATACGTGCGCCGCTCCGAGTGCCCCAGGATCACGTAGCCGCACAGCTCGGCGACCATCGCCGGGGAAACCTCCCCGGTGTACGCCCCAGATTCCTCCCAGTACATGTTCTGGGCTCCGAGCCCGATGCCTGTGCCGGCTAGCATGGCGGAGACGGCCACGAGCGCGGGGAACGGCGGGCAGAGCACCGTTTCGACGCCCTGGAACGATCCCAGCCCGGGGGCCATCTCTGCCACCAGCTGGCGCGCCTCGGCGACCGTTTTATTCATCTTCCAGTTTCCAGCAACAAATGGTTTACGCATATCTCCCTCTTGATGGATGATCGAAAAAAAATGGCGGCAACCCTCTCGCCGCCCGCCGGGCTGGGGCACGATCCCCGCCCGCCGGTAGGACGGCTATCCTTGGAAGGTTGAATTTTCGAGAAAAGTCGAGCGCGGTACTTTGACCGCGATAAAGCCTTCCAGCGCGAAGGATCCGCCTTTAAGGCGCGACCTGTAGCGCTAAACCGGCTTTCCACACGGATCCGCTTTGATTATAGCTGGTCCTCAGGGAGGTGCATACCCTTCGCAGGCGGCGGGTCGACCGCCGGGGGCAAACAAAAGGCAGGGCCCGCGTGCTTTCGCCGGAGGGCCCTGCCTAGGATCGGAATCCTATTTCTTCAAATTTTGCTGCATGGAAAACCGCAGCGCGGTCCGGTAAGCCGCCTGCAGCTGAACGGCCAACTCCTGCTCATCTTTCTGCTGGCTCGGGGCGCCTTGCGTCTGCGCGATCAGGTTATTGAACGCTTCGAGGAACTCCGGGGTGATCTCCTCGGCGTGGCTGGAGAGAATCTGCACGCGCTCTTCTTCGGTCTTCGCGCCCAGCAGCTCTTCGATCAGCGCTACCCCGGGCGGGGGAGCGCTGGCCTGCTGCAGCACGTTGACGATGCGCTCCAGCTTCGCCAGGCGATCCTGGTTTTTGTTGCGCCTGGCCAGATCCAGCTCCTCGTTGAGGATTTCGACGAACAGATCATTGACCGCCGGCAGGGCTTCCTCTACCGCCTCTTCGATGTTGTCCTGCTTTAAAATTTCATCCATCAGGCTCCGAACGCTCTGCATCTGGGCCTGAACCTGCTTATCGATCTCCTGGGTCAGCTGCACCAGCCTGTCGCGCAGGGCCGCGAGCTTCTGTTTTTGCTCGCCTTTCGCCTGATCGACCCGGTCGGAGAGGATCTGGAAGAACTGATAGTCGATACCTCCGCGAGCCATGCTGACCAGGGCGTTCAGGCGAGTTTCGTTGGGAGCATCGACGAGCAGGTCCAGCAGGGATTCGCGGGTCATACCTTTCTGGCTGGCATCCTGAAGGGATTTTGCCGCCGCCTGCGTCTCCTCGATCTGAGATTTCAACTTGCGGCCGGTCGTGGTCGCATCCAGAAGTTTTTGCTGGACGGCAAGCAGCCGCTTGGCAGCCTGCTCGTCGTTTTCCGCCATCGCCGATTCGACCAGCCGGCTGAGGGTGGAAAAGAAATTTTCATCGATTTGCGCGTCTTCCTGGCGGGCGATTTCCGCGATCGAATCGTCGGTGGCCGCCAGCAGCCTTTGCAGAAGACTCAATCGCTGCTGCTGGGCCTGCAGCATTTCTTTGGTGATCCCCTCCCCCTCCAGGATCTTCTCGATCATCGTCTGAATGGTCAGCATATTCTGCGGGCGGAGCAGGTAGCCCTTGCGCTTTTCGTTGGGGAGTTTTGCCAGCACCTGCTGGATGTACGGGCCGACCAGCCGTTCCTGCTCGTTTACGGGCAGGCCGAGCTCTGGCGGAAAATAGGTCAGGAGGAGTTCTTTATCCGGGTCGTGGTAGACCAGGGGGGTGGCGATACTGCCTTCGTAACCGCAGTTGGGGCAGTGAATGACATTAAACTGGCCGGAAAGGATTTTCTGCTTCGCCTGAGGATCGACATTGACATCGAACAGCTGGCTGATATCTGCCATCACGGGCTGGTGGCATCTCGGACAGGAAACACGGGTTTGGGGCATGAAACGTTCTCACAATTCTTTATAGTTTAGCTAGAAATTATACCATCGGCTACTCTCGGGGCAGCGAAAAACAGATCCGGGTGCCAGTTTCCCGCTTGGGGTCCACCCACATCTTTCCCCCGTGGGCTTCGACGATCTGGCGCGCCAGGTAGAGACCCAGCCCGGTGCCGTTGGTCTGGCGCATGGTCGCCGGCGAGCGGTAAAACCGGTCAAAAACGTGGGGGATATCCTCCCGGTCGATCCCGGGGCCGCTGTCGCTGACGCACACGATCACCTGGTCGGCAAGCACCTGCCCGCTGAGCCGGATCTCTCCTCCCGGCGCGTACTTGATGGCATTCAAAATCAGGTTGGAGATTACCTGCTCCAGGCGGGTTTCATCTCCAAAGAGGACCGGCATATCCGGGGGAAAATCGACGACCAGGCTGTGCTGCCGGGTCTGAACCTGGAAACGTTCCACCAGCCGCCGGGCAATCTCGTTCAGGTTGACATCGGCTTTCTTCAGGGTCAGGCCGCCCGCCTGGAGCCGCGAAGCATCCAGAAGGTTCTCGATTAACCCGGTCAGATGGTCGGCCTCATCCTCGATCACCGCCAGGCTGTCCTGAATGACGGTCTTATCCCAGCTGGCGTCGTCGCGCCGCAGCGTTCCGACGTATCCCTTAATGAGGGCGACCGGGGTCTTCAGCTCGTGGCTGATGACCGAGATAAACGTACCTTTGAGCTCGTCCGCCTGCCGGAAGCGGGTGATATCGCGCACGGTGGCGATGATGTTCAAAAGCACCCGGTCCGGAGAGATCAGGGGCGAATAGGTGATCCCGATCGGGAGCGGGGGCGGATCCTTCCGCTGTAGGTCCCCTTCCACGTAAAGGTAAGCCTGCGGCGCCAGCGGCCATCCGCCGGCTTCCGCCTGCTCCAGCGTCGTCCCCTGGGTGGGGCCGGTCCAGCGGATGATCTCGTCGTGCTTCTTGCCGATAATATCGTCCGACCGCAAGCCTGCCATGCGGGCGAACGCGGGGTTGCAGTGCTCGACCGTTTTATCGGCGCCGAGGATCAAAATGCCATCCGCCGCTGAATCCAGAAGGGCGTCCAGGCGCTGTTTTTCCTGCTGGACCTGCGTGTACAGCATCGCGTTGTGGACGGCGATCGCCGCCTGGTTGCCGAAGCTGGAGAGGATTACCCGGTCGTTATTCGAGAACACATCCGGGTAGCTGCGGAAGATGAATATGATCCCGATCACCTGCTGGTGGACGACCAGAGGCAAGCCGACGCCGGTCAGGAAACCCAGGCTGGCAGAGTGGGTCGCGTCCTGAAGCATCCGGTTGATTTCCGGCACCTCGGAATTCAGCGGGTCATCCTGGCGCTCGATGTGGGTCAGGATAGACTCGGTATAAGCCAGGAACCCGGAGGGAATCCCGTGTGTCGCGGCGACCCTCCAGGCCCCGTGCTCTTCGCGCAGCACGATCAG
>JAJYJF010000386.1 GCA_021796375.1 Chloroflexota bacterium
CTGCCTCGGAGGGAAAATGAAGCTCCTCAAGGTTCTCCCCCTGCTCGCTCTTCTCCTGCTCAGCGCCTGCGGTGAGTTTTCGCTGGGGATCGAACCGGCGCCCACAGCACCCCCGGCGGCCGTCCCAGCCAGCCCGGCGGCGACCGCCCCACCCGCCGCACCGCCATCGCCCACCCCGCCCGCTCCCGATCCCACCGCCGAGCCCACCCAGGGAACCATGAAGGTCAAGATCTTCCTGATCGCCGTCGACGACCAGGGAAAATCGGGCGCCGCGGTGGGCTGCGGGGACAGCGCCGTCCCGGTCGAGGTGGAAGTCCCCTCTACTCAGGGGGTGCTGCGCGCGGCGCTCGAGGCGCTCCTCTCGATCAAACAGCAGTACTACGGCCAGTCCGGGCTGTACAATGCGCTGTACCAATCCGACCTTCGAATTGACAGCCTCACCCTCACGGATGGAAAAGCCGCGGTCAGCCTGACCGGGAAGATGTCGCTGGGGGGCGAGTGCGACAACCCGCGCTTCGAAGCCCAGATCACCCAGACCATCCTGCAGTTCCCCGGGGTCACCGTGGCAGACGTGACGATCAACGGCCGGCCGCTGCAGGATGCGCTTTCGCTGAAGTAAAAACTCACGATTCACCTGGGAAAAAAGGCGGGACCGGCGGCAGTTTCTGCTCGCCGGTCCCGCTGGTACGTCCACAGGAGGGCTTATTTCGCCGCCAGGGCCGTCCAGGTCTTCGCGCCGTCGCGGCTCTCCAGCAGGCTCTCGCGCTGGATGCACGAGACCTGCCCGGAGGGCTTCCCCCCGCTGCACTCGCCGTTCAGGGTGCGCGCCCAGACGGTATCCGGGCCGGCGAAGCGCAGGTCCGCCCACCCGGCGGGCAGCGCGCCCGCCCCGAGCCGCCCGGTGACGTTCCCCCCGGCGTCGAAAAAGAAGAGGGAACCATCCGGCATCCCCGCCGCGAACCGGCCCGCCCCGGCCGGAACCAGCGAGACCGGCCCGGCGGCCTCCGCCGTCACAGAGAGGTCCCCGGCGGGAGCCTGCGCCCAGGTGGCGCCCCAATCGTTCGAGGTGAAAAGCTCGAGCGCGGCGCCCGCCGGGCTGGAGCGGGTGACCGGCAGGAGCAGCCTGCCGCCCCCCAGATCGACCGGGCTGGCGTAGTACAGCATCTCCGCGGGCAGCGCGCGCAGCCCCGGGATGGAAACGGCCTTCCAGCTCGCGCCGCCATCGCCTGTGGCATACAGCTCGCCGCCGCTCGCCCCGCCCGCCAGCCAGCCGTGGTTGGGATCCGCGAAGATCAGCTGCCCGGCGGCCGGGATCGACAAGCTCTGCCAGCTCCGGCCCCCGTCCTGGGTGCGATAGGCTGAACCCAGGCTGAATGCGGCGCTGGATTGAAAGCGCAGCGACAGCCAGCCGTTCTGGCTGCCGGCAAAGCTCAGCCAGGCCGCGCTCACCGGGGGCAGCCCGCGAGCCCCGGGCAGAGACGCCGCCTGCCAGCTCACGCCGCGGTTTTCGGTAGACACGAGCGCCAGGCTCCCGTCTGCGCTGAGGCCGGCTGCCCAGCCGTGCCGGGCGTCGGTGAAGGCGGCGTCCAGCAGGCCGCCCGCCAGCGCCGCGGGCGTGATATCCTGCCGGCCCGAATTCGTCCCGTCCAGCCAGGTGAGGCGGCGATCCACGAGCGCCCATCCCTGCCCGGCGGCCAGCGGCTGGGCGGCTTGGATCTCGGGGCTCGCGGCCTGCACGAAGACTTGCGGAGCGGAAGCCGAGGCTGCCAACCCGCCGCTGCCGTAAGCCTCCACGGCACCATCGATCACATCGCTATCGATATTGATCGTAACCTCCCCATACGTATCATTGAAATTTGCTGCGTATTGATGGATTCGTTGATTCTCGGACCAGAAACTATCTGAAACACAAGGGATGC
The DNA here is from genome assembly GCA_021796375.1 of Chloroflexota bacterium. GTDB lineage: Bacteria > Chloroflexota > Anaerolineae > Anaerolineales > Anaerolineaceae > JAJYJF01. The sequence continues at coordinate 1,920 of JAJYJF010000386.1, forward strand.
TATAAACAGAAGCCTGTGAATAGTAACCAGAATTTGTCAGTCGAGAGACCCATAAATCATCAGGAATATTGGGAATATCTGCCCAATCGGAAACATAAGAATTGCCATTCCCACAGAGCCCATACATGCCAGCTTTATGGCCAAGCTGATGTAAACCATTAACCCATCCTGAAACATATGATTTCACTGCATCGCGGCAAGATGTATTATTGACCACCTCTTCAATGTCGTCATAAACAATCAAGTCATGGGTAAATCCTAAAGCAACTGCTTCAGCAACAGCCTTATTTGCTTCTGCCTCTCCTTGGCTGAAGGCAACATCTGGATTAGAGCTGATCCTACTGTAATATGAACTACACGGGTCTTGTGGACCCACCCAAATGAGGATGTATGTCCAGCCTAATTTATCCATCGCGGTTAAATTCGTACTTGTAAGGTATGGGCTTTGACAATAAGGACTCATCGCGGACCCACCTAAATAAATTCCAATAGCTTGGTAAGGGCTGTGATTCCACCAAGTGGTCAGTTTATTCGGAGAAGGGAAACTACACGCATCAAAACCTTGAAACTGCCGTATCACAACAAAGGACGGATCAGATGTAGAGTAGTTCGAGATGATCGGGAGAAATAAAGGGCCGGGGGGCGTGGGAGAGGACAGCGTAAGGGAGCCGGCTGCCGGGGTCTCCGCCCGGGCGAAACCCAGGCTGCCCAGCGCCAACGCCGCGGCGAGCAGCCCAACGCCGAGGCGCAGCATCCAGGAGAATTGACGCGCAGAGTTCATGGTTTTTTCCTGATTTATCCGATGCAAGCGCCGTGCCCGATTTAAACCCGCCGCCCCACCCGCGGGCCGCCCACCCCAGCCGGGCGGGAATCACGTCCTTCGGACTGGACGCGATTCGATGAAAAAAAGATCCGGGCCGGGGGTTTTCCCCGCGGGCCCGGATCGACCAGCCCTTTCTTCAGGAGTTTTGGGGCCGGCGGACCGGCTCAGGGGGTTGGGGTTGCCTGCCCGGGGGTGGAGGTGA
>JAJYJF010000387.1 GCA_021796375.1 Chloroflexota bacterium
GGGGATCGATGTGGGTGGTTATGCGTACATCGCCGATGCCAAAGGAAGTCGTGAAGGGATGAGCCGAAAAATCCTGGCGGCCGCGGTTGAAGTCGAAGCCCATCCGCTTGAGGACCTCAACCCCGAAATCCCATTGTTTTTGGGGATCAAAATGGCCGAACAGGAAGGAATCGTCGATGGGAGGCCGGCTGGCGATGGCTTGAATGAAGGCAACCTGGCGGGGCCGCAGCCACTCGAAGAGCTTCTGCACCTCGGCCGTCTTCATCCCGGGCTCAAAATCTTCCAGAAGCGGGTCGTAGATGTGGTCGTACGGCGCGAAGAAGCCCGCGTAGGTGCGGCGGAGTTCAAAAATTCTTCGCAGGCTCGGCAGGAAGCTGGCGAAATCTTCTTCCGCGCGCGCTTTCACCCAGACGGTATGCGCAGCGGAGGTCACCTGGGCGAATTCGGCTTCGAACTCAACGGGTACCTTCACCCGCCGGGCATAATCTCGGGCAGTACTCTTCAACAGACGGGCGTCGTCCGAATCGGGATCGAACGAGGCGGCGCTGGACTGCAGGTCTTCCAGGAGCTGGCCAACCTCCGGAGAGGTGAAGCGCTGGTGGGCGAGAGCGGTCAGCGTCGCTGACTGCCAGCTGCGCTCTTTCGCTCCGCCGGGAGGCATGTTCGCCTGCTTGTCCCAATCGGCCAGGGCAATCGCATGCGAAATATCCCGATGCTCCGCGAGGATGCTTTTTAGACGGGTAAGTTTGTCTGCCATAAAATTGTGACCTGCTGCCGAGCATCGTTTCGATCCAACCCACATACCGCTTTTCAGCCGGCACTGCTTCAGCCGGCTGAAAAGCGAGATCTTTCACACCCTTCCAGATCGCCCGGATACGTCAGGCAACCTTCCAGCGCAGTGGATCGCCGCGCAGTGCAGCCAGAACCTCTGCGGAAATATCGGCGGCTGCCCGCTGCTGGGCTTCGACCGTCTGCGCGCCCACATGCGGGGTGGCGATGACGCGGGCATGCTTGACGAGCGCGGAATCGCCCGGGGGCTCTGTGGCAAAGACGTCCAGCGCAGCGCCGGCCACCTGCCCGGATTCAAGCGCCGCCAGGAGCGCGCTCTCATCGATGACGCCGCCGCGGGCGGCGCAGACAATCCGCACCCCTTTTTTCATTTTTCCGAAAGCTTCGCTCCCCAGCATCCCGCGGGTCTGGTCGGTCAGCGGAACGTGGACGGTGATCAGGTCCGCCTGCTGGTACACCTCGTCGAGGCTGGCAGGGTCTGCGCCGCGCTCGCGGATTTGATCCGCCGAAAGCAGCGGGTCGTAGGCAACGACCTTCATATCGAAAGCCGCCGCCCGGCGGCCTACTGCGGCCCCGATGCGGCCGTAGCCGATGATGCCCAGGGTTTTTCCGTACAGCTCGCTGCCTTCCAGCTCCTTCTTCAGCCACTTGCCGGCTTTCATGCTGGCATCCGCCCGGGGAATTTCGCGAACCATGCCGAGCATCATCCCGAAGGTAAGCTCTGCGACCGCCAGAGTCGTGGCGACGGGTGCGTTGACCACGGCAACCCCACAGCCTTTCGCCGCCTTCAGATCGATATTATCCACGCCTACGCCGGACCGACCGACCACCTTCAGGTTCTTCCCCGCATCCAAAACCGCCTGGGTGACCTTCGTCCTCCCGCGGACGATGAGTGCGTCGTAATCTCCAATGATGGTCAGTAGCTCATCCGCCGATATTCCAGGGCGATCATCCACCTGCGCAGACTGGCGCAGAACGCTCACTCCATTCTCTTCAAGACCATCGGTCAGCAATATTTTCCAGGCAGTCATCCACGATACTCCTTTCGCAACCCGCGAATGTGATAGTGAAATTAAATTGAATCCGCTCGATCGGAATTAATTTTACTTCATTTCTTCCGCGGCGACCCCAGGTCGTTTGCGCGGCTTCTGCCATGCCCCCTCCTCGGCTGCCCCGGATGGCGCACCCGGACGTAGAATGCCCGCCTTGCGGTTGGCAGGGGGTTTTCAGGGGAGCGAGGGCGTTTCACGAGGTGGAGCGCTTCTCGCGATCGTAGTTCTGCCCGAGGAAAGCGGGGATGCGCGAGCGCCGGAAGCTCACCATCATCACCAGAATGGTGGCGATAAACGGCAGCATCTGGAGGAACTGGTACGGAACGCCGATCCCACCCACCTGGGCTTGCTGGGCAATCACGTCGATCCCGGCAAAAAAGAGGGATCCGAAAAAGATTGGGATCGGGCTCCAGCCGCCGAAAAAGGTCAGGGCGATGGAAATCCAGCCGCGGCCGCGCACCATGTCGGTCGTGAACGTTCCAGTGTAAACCACGGGCAGGTACATCCCCGCGAGCGCGATCAGCATGCCGCCCACGATGGCGGTCAGATAGCGCATGCGCACCACGTTAATCCCCAGGCTGTCGGCGGCCATCGGGTTTTCACCGACCGAGCGCAGCGAAAGACCTAAAGAGGTTTTGTAGAGCAGGTAGTACAGGGCGATGCTGAGCAAAACCGAGAAGTAAACCATCCAGTTCTGATCGAACAGCGCGTCGCCTACGATCGGGATCTGCGACAGCAGCGGGATCGGGATATTATCCAGGGTCGGGATGATGGGGGGGGTCAGGGTGACCCCGATGATGAGCTTCGGCAGCAGCGTAGAAAGTCCGGTCGCGATAAAGAACAGGGCCAGACCGATGACGAACTGGTCCAGCCGCAGGTTCGTGGTGAAGTAGGCCAGGGCGAGCCCGAACAGGCCGCCCGAAAGCATGGCCGCCAGGAAGCCGACGGCGAGGCTGGAGCTTTTATAGGCGGCCAGAAAGCCGATCGACGCGCCGGCGAGCATGATCCCTTCCTGGGCGACGTTGAAGACGCCGGTTCGACCTCCGAGCATCGTGCCCTGGCTGGCCAAAATGTACGGCACCATGCTGAGCAGGAGGAGCTTC
>JAJYJF010000388.1 GCA_021796375.1 Chloroflexota bacterium
AATTTAATCCGATCCAGGCACGTATCCATCACCTCAGGAGGAGAGTTATGGCCGAAGAGCATCAGCTATCTTCCGTCTCGCGGAAGGGCTTCCTCAAAATGCTGGGGGCCGGCGGAGCCGCATTGGTCATCGAACGTTTTGCGCCGCTCATCAAAGCGCGCGCAAAACCCGATGCGAGCCCGGCGCCCGGCACCGTCTCCAGCCCTGCGATAGGGTCGGACGTTCTCGTCCGCATGCAGGCCGAACTGCAGCGGGCGCTGCAGAAGAAACCTTCCGAACGGCGCTGGGTCATGGTCATAGACCTGCGCAAATGCGTCGGCTGCAGCTCCTGCACCGTCGCATGCATCGCCGAGAACAAGCTGCCGCCGGGTGTGGTCTACCGCCCGGTCCTCGAAAAAGAAATCGGCGTTTATCCCAACGTGACCCGCACGTTCGTCCCCCGGCCCTGCATGCAGTGCGACAAGCCGCCCTGCACCGCCGTCTGCCCGGTTGGCGCCACCCACACGAACGAAGAGGGGATCGTCGTCATCGATTACGACCAGTGCATCGGCTGCCGTTACTGCATCGCGTCTTGCCCGTACGGGGCGCGCACCTTCGACTTTGGGCAGACATACACCCAGGGAACGCCTGAGTCCGCCCCAGCGCTGATGGGTGAGACGGCCGCAGCCAGCTACGAGCATGCCGTCAGCTACGAGTACAACCACCCCCTCGCCCGCTCAGGGAAAGCTTCGCCGGTCGGGAACGTCCGCAAGTGCCACTTCTGCCTGCACCGCATTACCGCCGGGATGCTCCCCGCCTGCACCACGACCTGCATTGGCCGGGCCACCTACTTCGGAGATGCGAATGACCCGAAAAGCCTGGTAGCCGAGCTGATCGCCAGCCCCAACGTCATGCGGCTCAAAGAGGAACTAGGGACCGAGCCACGGGTCTACTACCTGGCCTAGGAGGATGAGATGAAAAAACAAACGCTGACCATCTTTTGGATAATCGCCGGCGCCGGGTTTATCGCTGGGGGGTACGGCCTGTGGGACCGCCTGGCCAACGGGCATGCCAACGCAGCTTATGGCAGTTATGTTCCCTGGGGACTTTGGGTTGCAGAATATATCTACTTTATCGGGCTCTCCGCTGGCGCCTTCTTGCTCTCCACGCTCGTCTACGTATTCAACGTGCGCCGGTTGGAAAAAGTGGGCAAGCTCGCCCTCCTGACTGCCCTCGTCACCTTGTTGGCGGCCATGTTCCTGATCTGGATGGATATCGGTCACCCAGAACGGGCCTGGAAGCTCATGTTCAACACGAATTTCAACTCGATTATGGGCTGGATGATCTGGCTGTACACGGCTTATTTCATCCTGCTGCTGGCCGAACTGTGGTTTGCGATGCGCGGTGACCTGGCCTCCTGGAGCTCGAGGAGCGCTCTCGCGCGCTTCCTGACCTTCGGGCGTCGGGACAGCTCGGAGGCCGCTCTCACCGCTGACCGGCGGACGCTGCGCGTGCTCGGGAGCATCGGCGTCCCCCTGGCAGTCGCCTTCCACGGCGGTGTCGGCGCCCTGTTTGGCGTTCTCGGGTCCCGACCCTTCTGGAATTCCGGGATTACCCCGATCGTCTTCCTGGTAGGCGCGCTGTTATCCGGCGGGGCATTGCTGACCTTTGTAGCCGCGCTGTTCGATCCCGACCGGGGCACCGCGGACCACCGCGGTCTGGTGCTCTTCCTTGGAAACATCGTTCTCGCGCTGCTGGCCCTGGATGTGCTGCTCGAATGGGCTGAATATTCGATCACTTATTATTCAGCCATTCCCGCCAGCGTCGACCCCTTGCGGATGGTCTTGTTTGGGCCGCACTGGTGGGTTTTTTGGGGCGTCCACGTGGGGCTCGGGGTGGTCATCCCCGCCATCCTGCTCGTCGCCGGGAAGCACACCCCGGGGAAGATCGCGGTCGCGGGTCTCCTGATCGCGGTGACGTTTATCGCGGTCCGCCTGAATATCGTCATCCCAGCCCTCGTGACCCCGGAACTTCAAGGCCTGGAACAGGCTTTCACCGGGCCCGGTCTGACCTTTGCCTACTTCCCATCCGCCACCGAGTGGCTCTTCGGCCTGTGGTCCGCCTCACTGGCCGCCCTGGTTTTTCTCGCCGGATTGCACTGGTTGCCAATCCTCAATCAACCCACGGAGGCAGCTTAAGATGAGTACGAACTCCCTGACCCCAATTCAAGCGCCCGATGAACTGCCGGATCAGATCGAAAAAGGCACCCCCCCGGAGAATTCCCTGTCGCGCCGTGACTTTCTGAAAACAGGCGCCGTGGTATTCGGTTCAGCCGCATTTCTGGGGACCCTTCCGGACGTCCAGCATGCCCTGAACCGGGCACCCAGCAGCGAACCGGTTTATCCATTAAACCAGCCCCAGAGCATGATCTATGGGGCCTGCTTGCAGTGCAATACCCAATGCACCATAAAAGGCAAAATTGAGAACGGGATCCTGGTCAAGGTGGATGGCAATCCGTACAGCCCGAATAACATGCTGCCCCCCATCGACTACAAGACCTCCATCTCCGACGCGGCGCTGCTCGACGGAAAGCTCTGCACGAAGGGCCAGGCTACGATCCAGACCCAGTACGATCCATACCGGATCGTCAAGGTTTTGAAGCGGGCGGGTCCGCGCGGCTCCAACAAATGGAAGGTGATCCCCTTCGATCAGGCCATCCAGGAGATTGTCGCCGGCGGACAGCTCTTTGCTGATATCGGCGAGCAGCGCAACGTGCCCGGCTTTAAAGAAGTTTTGGCCACCAAAGACGCCAAAGTCATCGCCGGCCTGGCGGCAGACGCGTCCTCCGTGGCTTCCAAAAAGATGACCCTCGCCGATTTCAAAACCAAACACGCCAGCGAGCTGAACCTGCTCATCGATCCGGACCATCCCGATT
>JAJYJF010000389.1 GCA_021796375.1 Chloroflexota bacterium
GAGTAAACTTCGAGCAGCTCGGTGACCGCCCGCGGCGCGATGAGCTGCACGTTCTGCTGGATGTCTTCGAGGTGGGCGCGGATCTCGGGCGGGGTGATCCCGGCGGGGGCGTAGACGGTAAAGAGCGCGCTCCGGGTTTGCGGGCGGAAGAGGGTGCGCCGGTCGGGGCCGTAGAGGATGCTGGAGATGATCCCCCGGCCATCGGCGATGAACATGTCCCTGGCTTTCAGGGATTGGTCCTGCCCGTTCGGGGTGATATAAGTTTCCGTCCCGCGTGAAACGGCCAATGTGAGCGGCAGGTCGAGCGCGTCCAGGTCATGACCGGCGGTCAGAAGCAGGTTCTTCAGCTCCGCCATGAACATGGCCTCTACCAGAGCTGACCCGCTGGCGATCGGTTTGCCTTTGAACGCGACCGATTCAAGCTGCAGTTGCACGTGGTAGGTTTTCCGGAAGCGCCGGTAGTAGGCCGCGTAGGTCTGGATCTCCGGGATCTCCATGACCGCGGAGCTGTCTTGCCCCCGAAACCGGGCGCGGATTTGCTCCTCCAGCTCGAGCTTGCGGGCGTCCAGCCCGGCGTGGGAGGGAGGATTGATCACGTCGCGCATCACCAGCACCCCGGCGCGCGCGTCCGGGAAGGCTGCCTGAAAGGATTCGGTTATGTGAAAATAGTCCATCAGGTCCTCCGCACGCCGTTTTTAGCCCCATGCCCGGGGATCCGCCCCCGGATCAGGCCAGCTCAGCAGGATGCCGGCGGCTGGCGGTGTTTGCCGGATGCAATCTCATTATATTAGCAAGCAACGTTTTGATGCCGATCGAAATCTCCCCGAAAAAGCTGGAGGTCCGCCCGAGGCGGCTACACCCGCCGCAGCGGGAACCTGAAAAATGCGTAGGCGGCCGTACCCAGCCCCATCGCCACGCCGATCAGGCCGAAGACGACCCCGCCCGATTCGCCGCCGTTCCCCGAAGGGCCAAGCCCGGTCCAGATGAAAATGATGGAGAACACCGCCATCCACACCAGGAAGATCAGGTACTCCAGCCAGGCGCCGAGAGCGGTTTCCACGCCGGCAGCCCTGATCCCGCTGCGCAGGATCACCAGCATCCCGGCGAGAAAGAACACCAGCCCGACGCCGGCGGTCATCCCGTCCGGCGCACGCGGAGAATCCCCGCCGATATGGAGGACGTTCAGGCCGGAGCCGATGAAGAGACCGCCGATCAGGCAGAAGACCAGCCCGAAGAGGATCGAGGAGAGCAAGCCGATGCAGGAGGAGGATGCCTTCATGGGAGCGGATCTCCGTTGCTGGACAGGATTATCTCTCTATTATAGAGGATTGGCCCGCACAGGGATGGATGAAATGGGCGCATCCCAAATTTTTGGCGATGCACCCCATCCCCGCACATTTCACCGCCAACAGACCGGGATGCATCCAGATGAAGCTATAACACCGCGGATTTTTTATGCTACACTAAGAGGATAGAATTACTCTTTAAAGATGGCCGGCTTTGGGGCGGGGGACAGCTTGATGAGATTTCTTCTCTGGTTTCATTTCTTACCGTGCCAGTTCAAGGGTACCCGACTTTGAGCCGCGCTCGAGGAGGGACCCGATATGGATGAGCTCTCGAACGATACCCTGCTCGAGATCTTCTGGACCATGCTCCTCTCGCGCCGGACGGACGAGCGCGCCTGGACCCTCCACCGCCAGGGGCGGATCGCCTTCCACGTCTCGGCGATCGGGCACGAAGCCACCCAGGTAGGCGCGGCTTACGCGCTGCGCCGGGGCGAGGATTGGGTGGTGCCGTACTACCGCGATCTGGCGCTGATCCTGGCGCTCGGTTTCACCCCGTACGATTTCATGCTCGGGCTGATGGGCCGGCGGGACGAGCCCAGCTCCGGCGGGCGGCAGATGCCTTCGCACTGGAGCATCCCCCGGGCGCACGTGATCAGCACGGGCTCGCCGGTGGCCGCGCAGTCCCCGCACGCTGCCGGCCTCGGGCTGGCGATCAAGCTGCGCGGGGATGACCGCGTGGTGCTGACCACCATCGGCGAGGGGTCCACCTCGCAGGGAGACTGGTACGAGGCGGTCAATTTTTCGGCCATTCACCAGCTGCCGGTGGTTTTCCTGGTGGAGAACAACCAGTATGCCATCTCCGAGCGGCTGGATAAGCAGATGCACGTCCCATCGGTGGCGGAAAAAGCCTGCGGCCTGGGCCTGCCCGGGGTAAGCGCGGACGGGACGGACGTGCTGGCCGTTTACCAGGCGGTGAAAGCGGCCGTGGACCGGGCGCGTTCCGGCGGCGGCCCGGGGCTGGTGGAAGCCCGCTCGTACCGCATCACCCCGCATTCCTCCGACGACGACGACCGCTCGTACCGCAGCCGCGAGGAGGTGGAGCAGAATAAAAAATCCGACCCGCTGCTGCTCTTCCAGGCGAGGCTGGAGGAGAAAGGCTTGCTCCCGAAAGAGAAGCTGCGGGAAATGGAGGACCGGGCCCGGCAGATCGTGGAGGAGGCGGCGAAAAAAGCCGAGGCCGCTCCTCTCCCGGAGGCCGCCGACGCCCTGCACCCGGTCTACGCCGAGGAGGTGGCGAATGGCTGAAGCCGTTTCCTCCGTCGAAAAGAGCGCCCGACTCGAAGCCGCCGGCGAACCTACCCTGATCGAGGCCATCCGCCAGGCGATGGACGAGGAGCTGGCCCGCGACCCGGATACCTTCATCATCGGCGAAGACGTCGGGCCTCGCGGCGGGGTCTTCCGCGCCACACTCGGGCTCTACGATAAGTACGGTCCCAAACGGGTGATCGATTCGCCCCTGGCGGAGGCAACCATCTCCGGGGTGGGGATCGGGGCGGCGCTGTACGGCTTGCACCCGATCTGTGAGATCCAGTTCGCCGACTACATCCTGCCGGCC
>JAJYJF010000390.1 GCA_021796375.1 Chloroflexota bacterium
GCTGCGAGCGCCAGAAAAAACAGGGCCAGCCAGAGTGGGGTCAGGCCGCGGAAGGAATAGCCCAGCATCTGCGGGAGCGTACTCAAGCTGTAGCCGTTGGAATTGGTCGGGACCCCGGCCAGCAGCGAAAGATAATGCAGGTAGACCGGCAGGGCCAAGAGCGAAACGGCGGTCGCTGCAGCCCCTATCCTCCAGAAGCGGGCCCAGAACACCCTGAAAAGCGCCCGATGCTGGAAGGTCACCCAGGCGAAGACGATCACCCAGAACAGGGGCAGGGCCGCCGCAATCAGGTGGTGGGTGAATATGACCCCCACGCTTGCGGCAGCCGCCGCCGCCCCTGACCGGCGGTCCCCCGTGAGCAGCGCATCCTCCAGGGCCGGGACTGCCACGATCAGGAATCCCATCCCCAACAGCTGAGGATAGCCACCCCAGGAGAAGACCTCCCCGTTGAAACCGGCGAAGAGAAACAGGGCCGCGAGCCCCATTTTTACCAGAACCGGCAGTCTGGGCAGCGAACGGAGCAGGACGTACCAGAGCGCCGCCCCCATCGCCCACCAGGCGGCCAGGCCAAATATGGAGATGGCAGCCAGGGGTGAAAATAGGAATAGAAGCGCGCGCAGCAGCAGGTACGAGAGCGGGGGATACGCCCAATCCGTCAGCCGGGTCAGCTGTCCGGCAGCCGCTTCCGCCATCGCCAGCCAGTTTCCGGGGTCGGCTCCGGGCGGGGCCGGCTGCGCTGCGAGCACCGGGAGCTTCGCAGCCAGCAGCCCTGCCAGCAGGAAGGCTGACCCGATCCAGAAAGCCGCCTGGGGGCGCCGGAGGAGAGCCGCAAATCTGCGCTCCCAGGCCATGCCAACCGGCTCGGCAGGGAGAACCAGGCTACGATCGCCCATGGGGGATGTCGATCGGGAAGCTTAACCGGAGATTGATATCGGTCCCCTGGAATTGCGACCAGGCCGCCCCGACAAACTCGCTGAACTCCTGGCGGAAGCGCGCCGCACCGAACCGGGCGGCGTTTTCGCGGCAGCTGGCGGGATTAACCATCCCGGGGTTCATTTCCAATTTTTCCACCGCGGCCAGGATCGCTTCGGGCGACTGCTCCGCATAAAGGATGCCGGTCGGATCCCGGTCCTCCAGCCCGCGGATAATTTCCCCAGCGCCTCCCCGCCGGTAAGCAATGACCGGCGTGCCGGTCGATTGAGCTTCGACCGAGGCAATGCCAAAATCTTCCTGGGCTGCCTGGACCAGCGCCCGCGCGCCGCCCATCCACCGCGCCAGGTCTGCCTGCGATTGGGACCGGAGAAAGCGAACGTTCTCGCTCGCCCTCCGGCGCAGCTCTTTCTCCTCCGGACCGCTCCCGATGAGGATCAGCTGGCGGCCGGGCATCGCCCGGAATGCCTCCACCAGCAGGTCAAGGCGTTTATAGGGGACAAACCTGGAAACCGCCAGGTAATAATCTCCTTTTTCAGGCTGCAAGGGGAACGATTCGATCTCGACCGGCGGGTAGATCACCGCAGATTCGCGGCGGTAGAGCTTTTCGATCCGCCGGGCGATGAAGCGCGAATTGGCGACGAACTGGTCGACCCCGTTTGCCGTGCGATAATCCCAGAGGCGCATCCAGGTGAGAGCCGCCCTGGCGGCTGCTCCGGCTGGCCCGCGCGGGAAACCTTTCGAGCGCGTGTACACCGCGGACTGATCCCAGGCGTAGCGCATGGGGGAGTGAACGTAGGCGACGTGCAGCGCGTCAGGACCTGACAGCGCCCCTTTGGCTACCGAATGGGAGCTGGAGATCACCAGGTCGTAGGAGGATAGATCGAACTGCTCGACTGCGAACGGCATCAGTGGGACGACGTAGGGCAGGTAGCGCGGCGGATCGCGGCGCAAAACCGGCAGGCGCTGTAAAAAGCTGGTCCGGCAGGGTTTATCCAGCAAGAAACCCCGCGATCCGGGTGGGATGAAATCGAACAGGGCGAACAGATCCGCCTGCGGGAAAACGCGCAGGATTTGCTCGACGACCCGCTCGGACCCGGCATATTCGAAAAGATAGTCGTGAACCAGGGCGATCTTCAATTTTCCCCCAGGTAGAAATTGGTCTCCAGCTCCTGGATCACCGGGGCGGTTAAAAACTCCTGGTGGTATGGGAGGCGCTTCTCGAAGAGCATGAATAAACCCCAGGAGAGGGAAGGAAAAAGCGCCGCGGCCGGCTCGGCCAGCCAGGGCGGGAAGGGATAGAAGTTCGCTCCCTTGAACCTGCGCAACTGGTAGCCCCGCGGAAACACTTCGTTGAGGAACTGCAGGATGTCCCCGCGAGTAAACCCCCGAACGTGCGCGGAATTCGTTTTAATGCACGTCGGCTGCAGGCCCAGGACGAGCAGGATGCGGTTATGGAAAGAAGCCAGGTTTGGGACGCCCACGATCAGCTTGCCCCCGACAGCCAGCACGCGCGAAACTTCATGAAAGACCCAGTAGATATCCTTGATATGCTCCAGGACCTGGTTCATGATAACCAGGTCAACCGACCGGTCTTCGAGCGGAATCCGCTGCCGCTCGATGTTCATTGGAAAAACCGCGATTCCGCTGGACTCGAGCCGCCTGGCATGGATCGGATTCACCTCAACGGCATACATGCGAGTCCCCGGGCTATATTTCTGCGCCAGCTGCAGGTCGTCCCCGTACCCCGCCCCGATATCGAGAACGGTTTCGTAAGGCACGGCTCGCCTGCAGAAATCCGCGATGTTCTTGCGCCCGTAATTCAGCGAGCAGTGGATCCACCCGACACGGTAGGAATACCAGGACATTGGCGGCCTGCTTTATTTCTTGGGTTTCCCGTGACCCGGAGGGGTCGGTTTCGGATGCCCGTGCCCGCCTCCGGGGCCCGCTGAACTCACCGGGATTGG
>JAJYJF010000391.1 GCA_021796375.1 Chloroflexota bacterium
CTGCGCGACCAGAGCCGGCGCTTCGCCGTCGGGGAAAGTGCCGATCTGGAGCAGTACCGCGGCCAGGTCCTCTTTGCGAAGGTCTTCCAGCGCCGCGAGCAGCGTTTCCCGGTCGGTAATCAGCTTGCGCGGCCCAACCAGCTGGAAATCGCCCTGGAGCTGCGCGACCGTCTGGTCCAGGTACGCCTGGGCGATTTCCACGCCGAAATAGGGAACGCCCAGGCACAAAAGCCCGACCTTTTCCATGGAATCGGATCCTATCATCGAGATTCTCCTCTAATTTCGTAAATGGCTATTCTGGGGCCGGTAGGCGGCCGCGAAGCGCAGCACTTCTTCTGGCCGGGCGAGAGCTCCCCGGCCGCCGCGGGCCGTGCATTTGATCGCCGCGGCGGCGCTGGCGTAGCGGAGGCATTCCTCCGGCTCCCATCCCTGCAGGAAGGCATACAGATAAGCGCCGTGGTAGACGTCGCCCGCCCCGGTCGTATCAACTGGTTTTACCTGGAAAGCCTCCTGGTGCAGCGCGCTGCGCCCATCCCAGAACCAGCTCCCCCGAATCCCGTCGGTCACGACCACCTGGCGGGCGCCGTAGCGGCTGAGGGCGCGTGCCGCGTCCCACTCGCCTTCGATCCCGGTGAGCGATACCGCGAAGCGGCGGGCGACAATCAAAATGTCGACCAGCTCGAGGAGCTGCTCGATTCCCTCCCACCGCTTCCCGGCGCCCCCATCCATCGATACGAGCACCCCCGCCTGGCGGGCGATGCGCGCCGCCGCATGCGCCGCCCGGAAGTGAAAGCCGTCCAGGTGGAGGATGCGCGCGCTGGCCACCAGCGCCGGGTCTACTGCCTCCGGCGGGAGCTCGGGCAGCCCGCTGCTGTGGTTGAGGATCACGCGGTTTCCGCTTCCCTGCTCGATCAAAATGACGGAGGCGATGGACTGGGCGTTTTCGACCGTTGGCGAGTGCCCAGTGCCCACCCCGAATCCTTCCAGGTCGCGCCGGATCATCTCTCCCCAGGAATCAGCCGCCAGCGTCCCCAGGTATTCGGCGCGAGCGCCCATCCGCGCCAGCACCGCCAGCGCCGTGGCCGCCGGGCCGCCGCCGGACAGCTCGATGCTCTCCACCTGGAAGACTTCATCCGACCGGGGGAGCCGCGCCACGGGGGTGAGGATATCCACCGTCGCCATGCCGATCCCGAGCACGTCGATCGCCTTCACTGCTCGCCCCCCAGCCTGGGCTTCGACGCCATCTCGCGCGCGATCCCCTCCGTGCCGCCCAGCCTCAGGGCTTCGAATACCGCTTGAAACCACTCCCGCAAGGACGCGCCCAGCGCCGCCTTAACCAGCTCGGGCAGGTCCCACAGCTCCGTCTTGTAGCGTCCCCAGGCCTGCCAGCGCTGGTGGTAAAAAACCGCCCGCCCCGCTTCCGGATGGGGGGCGCCGCTTTCCGGCGAGGCGCCGCCGGGCGCATCCCCGGCCAGCTCGCGCTGCATTCGCTCCAGCAGCGGGCCGGGAAACGCCGGGTGATCGAAAACGAGGTTCTGGATCCCGGTCGCCAGGTGCACCTCGTTGACCCCGCAGCCCGGCAGGCGCGCCAGCTGGTCCAGACTCATCGTCGAGGCGCCGTGCTGGACGACGCCCGGCAAACCGTACTCACCGCGCGCGATCGCGCTTAAACGCGCGGTCAGCTCAAAATCGACGTTCATGCGCCCCAGCTTCCCGGCGGCGTCGACGGACCCGCCGTGCTGCGTGCCGGTATTCACCGAGACCTTGCCGATCCCCGCTTCCCCCGGCGTAAGCTGGTCGCGAAGGAGGTTCAGGAAGGCGCGCAAATCTGCCTCGGAGGTGAGCTCTCCGCCGATCTGCCCCACCTCACCGCCGGTCAGGATGCTTTTCTGCGCGGGGGCCAGGCGCTGGAGCAGGCGCGCCGCCTGCCCGGTGGCCCGCGCGTTCACCTCCTGGCGCTGGCTGGCGGTGGCGCCGGCGGAGTCCGCCAGGTCGCTGGCGTCGACGTCAATCTGGTAAAAACCCGCCCCCACCGCCTGGCGGGCGATCTCGGCGAGCTCGGCGAGCGCGGCCGGACCGGGATCGTCGAGCGAGAAATGATCCCCCTGCAAGAAAAGCGGGCCGCGCCAGCCTTCGGCGAGAGCGGCAGCCATGACCTCGCCGGCATACTCATCAAAGGTCTGCCTGCTGGCTGCCAGCTCGCTGGGCGCGATTTCGAAGATAAACGGGCCGGCGTGGATGGCCAGCGCCGCCTGGAAGGCTGCCCTGGCAGTATCGAAGACCAGCCCGCGCAGGTTTACGGCCGGGACGGTAAATCCGGCTGGGTTCCCCCTGGCCATCTCCCGGTAGACCGGAGCCAGCGAACCGAAATACACGCCCTGCCGCGCTCCTTCGCGCTCCAGCTGCAGCCGGATCTTTTTTTGCTCGGAGGTTGGGCCGAAGGCCAGATCCCTGGCGGCGGCCTCGATTCGGTCGATTTCCATTATTTATCGCTGCTCCAAGACGCTGCGGTAAATTTGCGCACCGCCTCGTCATCGATTTCGATGCCGAACCCCGGACGGTCGGGGACCCGGATGGTGCCGTCCTTCTCGATCTCCACAGGCTGGCGCAGCATGAAATCGCGCGCCTCGATCGTCCAGGCCGGTGGGTCCACCGGATATTCGAACCACGGGCAGTTCGGGATCGACCCCGCCAGGTGCAGGTTGGCCAGCAGGCCGATCCCGTTCGACCAGGTGTGCGGGATGAACGGCTTGTAATGCAGCTCGGCGTAGCCGGCCACCTTCCGCAGCTGGAAGACCCCTTCCGAAAACGACGCATCCGCCTGGATGATGTCGTAGCAGTTCTGGTCGATGATCTGGCGGTATTCGTGCAGCCCCTGGTTGAGCTCGCCGCCGG
>JAJYJF010000392.1 GCA_021796375.1 Chloroflexota bacterium
GCGGGGCATGGAACATCACCTTCAGGATGCTGTTCAGGTTGGTCCCCAGAAGCAGCATGGTCCCGATCCGGAAGCCCAGGCCGGCATCCACGCACCAGTAGAGCGCCGGCAGAACCAGCAGGAAAAAATCTGCCTGGCCCAGGTAGGAGAAAGCGCGCATGGGAACCACCAGCCAGCTCCCCAGGCCCTGGAGGAAGAGGGTGATTGAAATTTCCGCGTTCCAAAAATAGGGCATGAGGATACCTCGCAAGCTTCTGGGATGGCCCTATTGTACTGTATCCAGCCATCCAGACGGGAGAACTCAATCCAAAAAATTGACAACTCCCCCCCAGCGCTGTAACATTTCTGCATGGACTTATCAGCCACCATCCACATGCTGGGCGACCTGCTCGGGCAGGTGCTGCTTGAGCAGGAATCGCGCGCATTTTTCGATACCGAGGAGGGCATCCGCGCGGCGGCCAAGGCTCGCCGGTCGGAAGACGCACAGGAGGCGGCCCGGGGCGCGGCGGCCCTGCAGGCGGTCATGGCCGGGCTGGACGCGCATACCGCCTGGGCCACGGCCTCGGCTTTCGCTCTCTACTTTGACCTGGTCAATACCGCCGAAGACATTTCCCGCCTGCAGGCGGTGCGCCAGGAAGCCCGGCGAAGATCCCCGGCCCCCGTCCACGACAGCATCGCGGAAGCCGTGGCCGAGCTGCACGCCCGCGGCGTCAGCGCGGAAAGGATGGCGGAGCTGGTCGGCGGGCTGCAGATCGAGCTCGTCCTCACCGCCCATCCCACCGAATCGCGCCGCCGCACGGTCCTCTCCAAAATCCAACAGATCAGCAGCCTGCTAGCCAGCCTGAACGACCCGACCTGCCTGCCGGAGGAGATCGCCCGCGAACGAGACAGCCTGCGCGGCGAGATCACCAGCCTGTGGCTGACCGACCGGGCCAGGACGGCGCAGCCAACCCCCACCGATGAAGTGAAAACCACCCTGTATTTTGTCGGGCAGGTCTTCTGGGTTGCCCTTCCGGAAATCTACCGGTCGCTGGAGGCAGCCCTGGAGAAATACTACCCCGGCCTGCGCCCGGGGAGATCCTGGCTGAGGCTGGCTTCGTGGATTGGCGGGGACCGCGACGGCAACCCGAACGTGACCGCCGAGGTCACCGCCGAAACCCTCCACCTGCACCGCGGGCTGGCGATCGAAAATCATCGCCACACGGCCCAGGAGCTCTCCCGCCAGCTCAGCATCAGCTCCACGCGCGCGCCGCTGCCGGCCGGGCTGCAAGCATGGCTGGAGGCCCGGCAGCCGTATCCCGCGCATGCCGCGCAGATCGCCACCCGCTACCCCCAAGAGCCGTACCGGCTGATCCTCTCGCTGCTGGCCGCCCAGCTGGGCGAGGCCTCCCAGGACGATATGAAGACCTGGCTGCTCTCCAGCGCCCGCCATTCGGCCCGGATCCAGGCGGAAGACCTGCAGCGCCCGCTGGAGGCCATCCAGCGGGCGGTCCCGGCCGCGATCGCTCGCGGCCCGCTCGAGACGGCGCGCTGCCAGGCGGAGATCTTCCGCCTGCACGGCGCCCGGCTCGACCTGCGGGAGGATTCGGACCGGCTGAACGCCGCGCTGGCGGAGGCGCTCCGCGCGCTGGGGGTCGCCGCCGGCTACGAAGCCCTGGCCGGCCCGGCCCGCCGCGACCTGCTTCTCCAACTGCTCTCCCAGCCCGTCCCCCCGCTGGCAGCCCAGGCAGGGCTCTCGCCCGAAGCTGTGGAGACCTGGGCGCTCTTCCGCCTCATCCGCCGGACGCGCGAGGTGTACGGCGGCGAGCAGCTCGGGCCGTTCATCATCTCCATGTCCCATTCGACGGCCGACGTGCTGGGCGCGCTGCTCATGGCGCGCTGGATGGGCTGCGCGGACGGCCTGTCGATCGTGCCGCTTTTCGAGACCATCCAGGATCTGGAATCCGCCCCGGCCGTCCTGGACGAGCTCTTCCGGTTGGAAAGCTACCGCGCCCACCTGGCCTCCTGTCCCGAGGGGCAGATCGTCATGGTCGGCTATTCGGATTCGAATAAAGACGGCGGCTTTTTGATGTCCAACTGGGCCCTGTACCGGGCGCAGGCGGCGGTGGCCGCCGTCTGCCGCGAGCATGGGGTAAAGCTGACCCTCTTCCACGGCCGGGGCGGGACGGCCGCCCGCGGCGGCGGGCCGGTCAACCGGGCGATCCTGGCCCAGCCGGGCGGGACGGTAGCGGGCCGCTTCCGGCTGACCGAGCAGGGCGAAATCCTCTCCTCGCGCTACTCGAACATCGACCTGGCGCTGCGCAACCTGGAGCAGATCGTCAACGCGGTGCTGCTGGCCTCCGCCCCGCCGGCCCCGGACCGGCCGGGAGAATCCGGGACGGAGGGGGTGCATTTCAAGCGGGTTTCCCCGGCCGAGACGCCGCCTGCATGGCAGGAAGCCATGCAGGCCATGGCCGGGCGCGCCCAGGCCCGCTACCGCCGGCTGGTCTACGAGACCCCTGGCTTTCTGGATTACTGGAAAGCCGCCACCCCCCTGGAAGAGATCAAGCGCCTGCACATCGGGTCGCGCCCGGCTTCCCGCCGGTCCGGCCAGGAGCAGGTAACCCAGATCCGCGCCATCCCCTGGGTGTTTTCGTGGATGCAGAGCCGCTTCAACCTGCCCGGGTGGTACGGCCTGGGATCGGGTTTGGAGGCGGTGCTGGAGCGCGGCCCGGAGGGCCTGGCTTTTTTGCGCGAGATGCATTCCGGCTGGGCATTCTTTCACATGCTGCTCGAAACTGCCGAGCTCTCGCTGATGAAAGCCGACATGCAAATCGCCGCCCTGTATTCGGACCTCGTGCCGGATCCGGCGCTGGCGGCGCGGATCTTCGCCGA
>JAJYJF010000393.1 GCA_021796375.1 Chloroflexota bacterium
AAACCACGCACTGCTCCTGACCGATGTCGCCACGGGGAGCCGGGTGCTGCCCGAATACAGCTACCTGGTGATCGACGAGGGCCACCACCTGGAATCGGCGACCACCAACGCGCTGAGCTTCAAGGTGACCGAGGGAGACCTGGCCCGGCTGCTGCGCGAGCTCGGCGGGCCCACCTCCGGACTGCTCGGCCGGGTCATCACCCTCACCCGCAACCTGCTGATGCCGGCCGATTTTGCCCTGATCAGCCAGCTCTCCGAGCGCACCACCGACCTGGCCTTCCGCCTGGAAGCTCATTTCCGCCATTTTTTCAGCGCCATCGAGCAGTTCCTGGCCGACCGCCGTGAGGGCCGCCCGCTGGGCCTGTACGCCCAGCAGGAGCGGGTGCTGCCGGCCACACGCACGCTGCCGAGCTGGAATGAGGTTGAAATGGTGTGGGATGCGGTCGACGAGACCCTCAAACCCCTGCTCGTGAACCTGAACGGGATCTACAAGGCGGTCGCCGAGGCGATCGAAGACCTCACCGAAGAGCTGGAAGACGCGCTGAACGGGCTGGGAAACCTCTCACGCCGGCTGGGCGAAGCCCAGACCAACCTGGGCGACCTAGTCTCATCGCCCAAGCCCGACCAGGTGTACTGGGTGGAGCACCAGCCGAACGGCGCCCGGCTGACCTTGCAGATGGCGCCGCTGCACATTGGGCCGCTGATGGAGCGCTACCTGTGGCACGAAAAATCCAGCGTGGTGCTCACCTCGGCCACCCTCACCGCCGCCGGCGAGTTCGATTACCTGCGCGGGCGGCTGAACGCCGACGAAGCCGAAGAGCTCGCGGTGGGCTCGCCCTTCGATTTTGAGAACTCGGCCATGCTCTACCTCGTCAATGACATCCCCGAGCCAGGCGAAGCGAATGCCCACCAGAAAGCGGTGGAGCACGCCCTCCGCCAGCTGGCGCCCGCCACCGGCGGCAGGATGCTGGTGCTGTTTACCTCCTACGCCCAGCTCAAGCGCACCTCGCAGGCCATCTCGCCGATCCTGGCTCGCGACGGGATCGCGGTTTACGAGCAGGGGGAAGGCGCTTCAGATAATACCCTGCTGGAGAACTTCCGCGAGGCGGAGAAGGCCGTCCTGCTCGGCACCCGCTCTTTCTGGGAAGGCGTGGATATTCCGGGCGATGCGCTTTCGGTCCTGGTGATCGTCAAGCTTCCTTTCGACGTTCCTTCCGAGCCGATCATCGCTGCACGCTCGGAAACCTTCGACGACCCGTTCAACGAATACAACCTGCCGGAGGCTATCCTGCGTTTCCGACAGGGCTTCGGCCGCCTGATCCGCACGCAGAGCGACCGCGGCGTGGTGGTTGTGCTCGACAAGCGCATCCTGACGAAGCGCTACGGCCGCTCGTTCCGGGATTCCCTGCCCGCCTGCCACACGATCGTCGGCCCGGTCGCCGATCTCCCACGCCAGACCGTCCAGTGGCTGAACCGGTAGCCGCGGGCGCGGTTCGGGCACCCTTGAGGGTTGTATGCTGCCCTGATTTACAGCTTGAGAGGGTTCATGATGCCCACCAACTGGCTCCATTTAGCTGTCCCACTGCTCACCGCGGTGGTCTCGATCGGGATCGGCCTCCTGCTGCTGATCGCCGCCGATATAAGCCTGATGAACGCCCGGCGGAGCAAGACCTGGCCGGTTATCCCAGGGGTTATCACGCAATCGACGATTGAAAAACGCGAGGTGGCTGACGAAGACCAGGTGACGCGAACCACCTTCGAGCCGACGATCCGCTACCAGTATACGATCCAGGACCGGCAGTATATCGGGCAGCGCGTATTCTTCGGGCTGGCCCACCTGGATCCCCGCGGGGCACAGTCGCTCACCCGCCACTACCTGCCCGGGATGGGGGTGCTGGTGCATTACCACCCCAGCAACCCTGCCCAGTCCGTGCTGGAAACCGATGCCCCGACCGCACGCGAGATCCGCAACCTCGGGCTCGGAATCCTGCTGGTCGGGATGACCGCGGGGCTGATCTTCGCGCTGATGGTCCTGTTTACGATCGGCTAGCGGGTGCGCCAGGGCTTATTAAAATTCCCCATCCGAATCTGATTCCTGATCTTTCGAGGCGCCTTCGCCGGGTTCGCTGTCGCCATTTTGCTTTTCTCCAGCCGGCAGCGGAGAGAAGTGGAATTCGCTCGGGCGCTCGGTCTCTTCGAACCCTGCCAGGACGATGATTGCGTTCGCCACCGTCTTGCCCGGATTTCGCCACCGGTGGTTGAGGTTGGCGGCAAAAAGCAGGCTGTCTCCCGCCTGCAGGATAAACTGCTGGTTATCCACATCGTATTCGAGCGATCCGCGCAGGCAGAATACAAACTCGTGACCGGTGTGGATCATCCCATAGGGACCGCTGCTGCCGCCGGTCTCAACCGTGATCATGAACGGCTCCATCCGGCCGGTGAAGGATTCACCGCCCAACCCCTCCCAGACGCCCTTTACCAGCGGAATCCTGACCCGGTCGCTGGCCGCGCAGAAGACAATCCGGTTGCGGGGAGGCTCTTCGCGGAAAAAGGCGGTTATAGGCACCTCCAGGGCGCCGGAGAGCTTGTGCAGCGTGCTGACCGAGGGGGAAGTGAGCCCGCGCTCGATCATGCTCAACGCATTTGCCGAAAGCCCGCTGCGGCGGGCCAGCGCGCGCATCGATACGCCGCGCTCCTCGCGCAGTGACCGCAGCCGGGCGCCGACATCCATGGACACTGCCTCTCTGCCTAATATCTCCACTCCGACCTCCTTCGTAAAATCCGGTTAATCATACCTGTAATCAGCCTAATCATACAATATAAATCTTTTAAATGTGACAATATCAGCAAAATGGCTCAGGCGGATCGC
>JAJYJF010000394.1 GCA_021796375.1 Chloroflexota bacterium
TGTTCGGGACGGTGAAATCTGAGACCGCCGCCGGCAACGTCTATACGATCGTGGTGGACGTGACGAGCGGGAACCACCTCACCACCACAACGGACGGCGCCACCCAGTCCGTGACCATCACGCTCCCCGCGGACGTCCAGCTGATCGGCCAGTGCAACGCTGGCAAGAGTAAAAACTCCGTCACCAATGGCAGCGCCAGCCAGAACAAGCCTTCGGTGAATAAAGGCAAATCCGGCGACAAGGGCGACTCTGGCGACAAGGGCAACCACGGCCAGGGCAAACCCACCACGGTCCAGGATCAGGAAACCAGCGATACGTCTGAGACTGAGGTTGATACCGAGGCCCAGGACCAGGAAGCTACCGAAGCTCCGGATACCTCCGTTACCACGGACACCCAGAGCCAGCAGCTCACCTGCGATCTCAGCAATCTCACCGGCCAGTTCGTGTGGGTCCACGGATGGTGGACTCCCTCCACGACGAACGGGACGACCGCCGGCACGAACGTCACGACCGATCAGGGCACCTGGACTGCCCGGCAGATCAAGATTTTGAAAAGCCTGCCCACGGACGCGAATACCACCGACCAGGGGACGTCCACGGGAGATTGAGATCTCCCACGTACATTAGCGGTCGCAAGGGATACTTCAACGCAGAGCAGGGACCACCCGGAGAATTCGGGTGGTCCCTGTGCATTTAAATGTCTGGGTTTCAGGCGGTCTATTCCAGGCGGGTGGCTGCCTCCCCCGCCCGGACCTGCATGAGCCGGGCGATTTTCCCGGGCGGGGCGAGGGTCACCGCGATGAGGCCCGGCAGCGCGGCGGCGAAAGCGATGAGGAACAGGTTGGCAATCGAAACCGGGGAGGCGAGAAAAAGGCTGAGCAGGATGCCCGGGGTGATGACCTTTAACTGCGGTGAGACAATCCATCCTCAAGATTTCCATGGGGAAGCGCCCCGGCGCGGGCAGCTTTCAGCCGAACAGGAGCGCCAGGGCCACAATGCCGCCGATCGCAACCACCAGCCAGCGCAGCACCGCCGGTTTCACCCGCCCGGCCAGGCGGCCGCCCAGGACGCCGCCCAGCAGAGCCCCGGCCATCATCACCAGCGCTACCGTCCAGACCACGTGCCCGGAGAAGAGGAAAAAAACAGCCGCGGCGAGATTGGCGCTGAAGGCGATGACCTGCTTGAGGGCATTCAGCCGGGTCAGCGAATCGTTCAGGACGAGCCCCAGCACCGCCAGCAGGATCACGCTCAGCCCGGCGCCGAAGTAGCCGCCGTAGACTGCGGCCAGCCCCACGGGGACCACGGCCCAAGCGCCCTCCGGGTTGGATGCGGCGGCTTGGCCCGCCCGCCGCAGCAGCCAGGCGCGCAGCGGGTCCGAGACGGCGAGCAGCGCCGAGGCGAGCAGAATCAGGTACGGGACGATCTCGCGAAACAGCCGCTCCCCGGTGTGCAGCAGGAGAAATCCCCCGATCACGCCGCCGAGCACACCCGCGGGGAGCAGCAGGTTCAGGCGCCGGCGCTGGCCGGCGAGATCCCGGCGCTGGGCCAGGGTGCCCCCCAGGTAGCCCGGGCAGAGCGCCACGGTGCTGGTGACGTTGGCCGCAACAGCGGGAATCCCCAGGGCGACCAGGGCCGGGAACGTGATCAGCGTTCCACCGCCGGCCAGGGCGTTGACCAGCCCGGCGGCAACGGCCGCCAGCCCTGCCAGAAGATAGCTGCTCCAAACGATGGCCATGTGGCGGTATCCTCCCGGAGCGAAACAGATCCCCGAAGTATATCCGAGAGAGCGGCGAACCGGCAGTGCGCGGTCTCTTTCTTCCAGGCGCGCCCGCCCGCCCAACTAGACGGCTGCCGCCGGGGGCTGGAAGCCGGGTGTCTTCGGGATGGTCCGGCTCAGCGAACGGAGCTGCGGCATGCCGCAGCTCCGTCATTCAAGGCAAAATGTTCGCCGCCGTCTGAGGATCAGACGAGGTTTTCTTTTTCCTTCTCGGGCTCGCCGCTCCCGGCGCCGGCCAACGAGACAGTCCCCGCCACTTGGAAGGCCGGGACGGGTTTCTTGCTCTGGGTGATGCCCCAGATGATGCCGGCCAGCAGCAGCGCCACAACGATCCACCCGCCGATCCCCAGCCCCTGGACGTGCACGATAATCGGGGCGGCGATCAGGCTGACCAGGTTGACGACCTTGATCATCGGGTTGAGCGCCGGTCCGGCGGTATCCTTGAGCGGATCGCCGACCGTATCGCCCACCACGCTGGCTTTGTGGCGCTCGGAGCCTTTCCCGGTGTTCGCCACCAGATTGCGCGGCTCGTCTTCGATGGACTTCTTGGCGTTATCCCAGGCGCCGCCCGCGTTGGCCATGAAGACCGCCAGCAGCTGCCCGGAAAGGATCACGCCCGCCAGGAAGCCGCCCAGCGCTTCAACCTGCAGCACCAGCCCGATCAGCAGCGGCATCAGGATGGCGATGGTCGCCAGCGGGATGAGCTCTTTCTGAGCCGAGCTGGTGGAGATCCCCACCACACGGGCGTAGTCCGGCTGGACGGTGCCTTCCATGATCCCCGGCTTGCGGAACTGATCGCGCACCTCGGAGACGATCATCCCGGCCGCGCGGGATACGGCACGGATGGAGAGCGAGCTGAACATCCAGGGCAGGGCGCCGCCCAGCAGGAAGCCGATAAACACCCGCGGGTCGGAAATCCGGATGGAATCCATCACCGGAATCTTGAGGGCAGTCTGCACCGCCCCAACATCGGTGATGAACGACGCGAACAGGCTGACCGCGGCGATGACCGCCGAGGCGATCGCGATGCCCTTGGTGATGGCTTTGGTCGTGTTGCCCACCGCGTCCAGGTCGGCCATGATCTGGCGG
>JAJYJF010000395.1 GCA_021796375.1 Chloroflexota bacterium
CCGTTGCATGACTTCGAGACGGGTTAATTCTGGTTTGCTCATCGTGAGTAGATCGTCCACTGTGTGTCCCTTTCAAAGGGGACATTTTAACTTTGGTAAAAGGGGACTCTACTACTTTGGGCTAACATAGCCAATTTCCTGTTTTCACCATTTCTCAAAAGCTAGGCCGGGTCTGGCTCAACCCTTCGGCGCGGGGGAGCGCGGGTATGACCCAAGCACCCGCAGGATGCTGGAGCTGCGCTCCAGCTCGTCCAGCGCCTGCCTTACCGGGGGGTCTCCCGTAGAACCGGCAAAATCGATGTAAAACAGGTAATCCCAGGGCTTTCCGACGAGCGGGCGCGATTCGATTTTGGTCAGATCCAGGCCGCGCAGCGCGAAGATGCTCAGCGCCCGGTATAGCGAGCCGGGGATGTTGGGCACGGAAAAGACGATCGAGGTCTTGGCCTCCTGGCCCGGCGAGACCGGCACGGGTGAAATTGCCAGAAAGCGGGTGTAATTGGCCGGGTCGTCTTCGATGCCCTCTTCAAGCACCGCCATCCCGTAATATTCCGCGGCCCGCCGAGAGGCAACCGCGGCGACAGTCCGGTCGCCGCCTTCGCGCATCATCTTGACGCTGCCGGCCGTATCGTAGACCGGCTCGACCCGGCACCAGGGCATGGATTTCAGGTAGCCCGCGCACTGGGCGAGCGCCTGGGGGTGGCTGATGACGCGCCGGAGCTGGCTTTTTTCAACGCCCGGGTAGCCGATCAGGCAGTGATGCACGCGCAGAAAATGCTCGCCGGTGATCGTGAGCTGGTGCTGGAGGAGCAGGTCGTAGTTGTGGTGGATGCTCCCGGCCAGCGAGTTCTCGATCGGGATCAACCCGCGGTCGCACGTGCCGGATTCCACGCTGGCGAAGATTTCGTCGAAGCTCTCGCAAGGGACCGCCTCCGTTTCCCGGCCAAAATACTCCAGGGCGGCTGCTTCCGAATAGGCTCCCGGTTCTCCTTGAAAGGCGACGCGCATGGGCCCTATTCTCCCACGAACCGGCTGGATTTGCCAGGGTCGGCTGGCCGGGAAGGGGGGAATACCCGGATTCTTTTTCATGTGGTATTCTAGGGGGACGATGCTGCTCGAACGGAGAAAAGCGGGATGAACCATCTGCTGCTGCGGACATTTTTGGGATTCGCTTTCCTGATGCTGGTGATGGCCCTGGCGCTGTTCCTGCCCGCCGGTTCGCTGGGCTACTGGCAGGGCTGGGCTTACCTGGCGGTTTTCGCCGGGTGCACGCTCCTGATTACCCTGTATCTGATCCGCAACGACCGCGAGCTGCTCTCGCGGCGGGTGCAGGCAGGCCCGGTCGCCGAGACCCGCCGGAGCCAGCAGGTGATCCAGGGGCTGGCGAGCCTGTGCTTCCTCGCCCTGTTCATCGTCCCCGGCCTGGACGATCGCTTCGGCTGGTCGCGGGTCGCGCCGGGGGTCAGCATCCTGGCGGACGGGCTGGTGGCGCTCGGGTTCTACGTCGTGTTCCTCACCTTTCGTGAAAACAGCTTCACCAGCGCCACCATTGAGACCTCCGGCGGGCAGCAGGTAGTCACCAGAGGGCCGTACCGGCTCGTCCGCCATCCCATGTACGCGGGGGCCCTGTTCATGATGCTGTTCACACCGGTCGCCCTTGGCTCGTGGGTGGCGGTCCCTCTCGCGGCCCCGCTGGCGCTGGTGATCGTCGTCAGGCTCCTGGACGAAGAGAAGTTCTTATCGGCCAACCTGCAGGGCTACGCAGCCTACCGGGAGAAAGTGCGATACCGCCTGCTGCCGTTCGTCTGGTAGGCGCGGGGGCCGCTCAGCCTGGCAGCCACCCGGGCAAGCCTGCCCCGTTTAATTCTCATACCGAGAGAGCGCGTCGAGAAAGGAACAGACCGTGGAATCGAAAAGAACCGCAGCCGCCACGATCGACGAGTACATCGCCGGATATCCCGCAGAACTGCAGGAGATCCTGCAGCGGATCCGCGCCACCGTCCGGGAATGCGCCCCGGAGGCCTCCGAGAGGATCAGCTACCAGCTCCCCGCCTTTTTCCTGAACGGAAACCTGGTCTATTTTGGCGTGTTTCAGAAGCACATCAGCTTTTTCCCCACCGGCTCCGGGGTGGAAGCTTTTAAAAATGAGCTCTCCGGTTATAAGACGTCGAAGGGGACGATCCAGCTCGCGCTGGATAAACCCATCCCGTATGACCTGATCCGCAGGATCGTCGAGTTTCGGGTGGCGGAAAACCGGAAGAAGGCTCCCAGGTCGCTGCCGTAGCCCTGCCGTTGAGGTTTGCCGGGGGAAAGCTGTGGGGGTTACAGGCCCAGGGAGATCGCGAAAAACCAGGGGATGGTGGTCAGGAAGACCAGCCACTCGTAGACCGTCAGCGCCCAGATCCGCGGCCGGGGCGGCTCGGGTTCCGGCACTGCCGGATCCAGGGGCGGGTTGGTTTCAACGGAGGCGGTCCTGCGGCCGGTGTCGATCAGGAACGCGCTGTACGAAAAGATGGCTGGCAGCCCGACCAGCCCGATGCTTCTGGGCAAGGGCGGGTTGGGCCCGGGTTGGGTGAAGATGGCGATGGTAAGAAAGAGGATCATCGCCAGCCCCAGCCGGAAGAAGGTCATCGCCGCCCGGTTGTGCATGGTAAGGTTGTTCATCGGGAAGACGCCCACGAGGGATACGGCGACCGCGGCGATACAGCCGCAGGCTACCCCCAGGATGGACCAGATACCCGGGATGAGCAGCCCGATCCCGATGCAGCAGGGCAGGAGAAGCAGCCCGCCGAGGAACAATCCCAGGTTAAACGCCCACGCCCAGCGGCTGACCCCGATCTCGCCCAGCTCGGAGATGAAATGGT
>JAJYJF010000396.1 GCA_021796375.1 Chloroflexota bacterium
CAATTAAGACATAATATATCAACTATTTACAATGCTTGGAAGGGATTGTATAATATCGATGCGGAAAAACCGCCTACCGGGGATGACAGGCTTCGACGGAGGAGGTTGGTCCCGGATTGCGAGCCGAGAGGTGCCGACCTCGATAAATCAGCACAAAAAATCAAGTGCCAATCACACTTCTTACGCCGCTCTTCCTCTCGCCGCCTAAGGTGAGTTGAAGGCGCAATGACCTCACCGTAGGTCACGTCTGCCCACCCCGCTCTCTGGCCGGAGGTGGAGCGGGCGCTAAAAAGCCAGAGTGCCGCATGCGACGCCGTTCACCGTGCGAAAGAGGGCTTTCGGGTCCAAACGGCTGGCGCCTGGCCGGTTCTGTCGGCCTCCGAGCCAGGTGCGAGTATCAAGCCCGACTACGCTCGTAGATATCCGTGGGTCGAGTCTTTCGGACGCGGGTTCAACTCCCGCCATCTCCACCTTTTCGGTACGTTCACCCTGTTTTTTACCAGAGGGGCGCCAGGTTTCGTACTCATTCCAGGGATGTGGAAAAAAACGCGGCTCGCCGGGCCGTGTTTTTTCTTTCCTTCATCCATGGTATGATCGAATGACCCGGCCGTTCAGAAATCGCTCCGGCCGCTCCTCCCGAAAATCGTTCCCCCCAGACCCCCGATGAAAGATCAGATCACCGTCCGCGGTGCGCGGCTGCACAACCTGAAGAACGTCAGCCTGTCGATCCCCAAGAACCAGCTGGTGGTCTTCACAGGCGTATCCGGCTCGGGGAAATCCACCCTGGGGTTCGACATCCTGCTGAAGGAGAGCCAGCGCCAGTATATCGAGGCGCTCGGACTGGCTGCTTTCGGCCTGGCAAAGCCGCCGGTCGATGCCCTCGACGGCCTCTCCCCGGCGATCAGCGTGGACCAGCGCCTCACCAACCACAGCCCGCGCTCTACCGTCGGCACGGCGACCGACGTCTACACCTACCTGCGGGTGCTGTTCGCCCGCCTCGGGCAGCGTCCCTGCCCAAACTGCGGGAAAGAGATCCCCTCCGCCGCCAGCGGGGCGGCGGATCTATGGGACTCCCCAACCGGCGGCGGGGAAGAGCTCTCCACCCCGGAGGAGACTTTTCCCTGCCCGCAGTGTGGAGCGCCGGTCGCCGCGCTCAGCATGGCCAGCTTTTCGTTCAACAAGTCCGAAGGCGCCTGCCCAGGATGCGCCGGCCTGGGTTTCGTCCAGCAGGTGGACCTGGAGAAGCTGGTCGACGAGCGGAAGAGCATCCCCGAGGGCGCCGTAGCCGGGTGGGAAGCGGTTTACAGCCAGTATAGCGCCGGGATCCTCCAGGCAGCCGCCAGGCACTACGGGTTCGAGTTCGATCTCTCCCTTCCGGTTAAAAATTTCTCTCCGTTCCAGCGCGATCTCCTCTTCTACGGCGTTGAGAGCCCGCTGTTCCGCCGCCACTTCCCGGAGGCCGGCCCGCCCGGTACCGTTCGCAAGGGGCGGTTCGAGGGGATCGCCTCCGGCCTCCTGCGACGCTACGCGGCCCACCTCGGGGAGCATGCCGGCGATGAAGATTATCACGACCGGCTGGAAGAGTTCCTCATCACCCAGACCTGCCCGGACTGCGCCGGGACGCGCCTGCGCCCGGAGAGCCGGGCGGTTACCGTGACCGGCCGGACCCTCCCCAGCCTGATCCGCCTCTCGCTTGCAGAGCTCGGCGCCTGGTCTCAGGCGCTCCCCGCATTCCTGGCGCCCGAGGAGAAAACCGTCGCCGCCCCGATCCTGGTGGAGCTCGGCGAGCGCATCGCCCGGTTGGTGGAAGCCGGCGCGGGGTATCTCGCGCCGGAGCGCGGATCGGCATCCCTCTCCGCCGGGGAAGCCCAGCGCATGCGGCTGGCATCCCTGCTCGGGTCAGAGCTGAGCGGGCTGCTGTACGTTTTCAACGAGCCGACCATCGGCCTGCACCCGCGCGACACCGGGCGGCTGATCGGGGTGCTGCGCCGGCTGCGCGACCGGGGAAACACGGTCCTGGTCATCGAGCACGACTTGGAGGTGATCTCCGCTGCGGATACCGTGATCGACTTCGGCCCAGGCGCCGGCCGGAAGGGCGGCCGGGTGGTGGCAGCCGGCTCACCGGCGGAGATCGCCCGCGCACCCGGATCCCTCACCGGGGATTACCTATGCGGGAGAGCATCCATCCCGGTTCCAGCGACCCGCCGCAAGCCCGGCAGCCGCGCGCTGACCATCCGCGGCGCGCGCCAGCACAACCTGCGGGATATCACCGTCCGGATTCCGCTGGGGCTGCTGGTCGCGGTGACCGGGGTTTCCGGGTCGGGCAAGTCCACCCTGGTCTTCGATATCCTCGACCGCGCGCTGCGCCGCCGGCTGTACGGCTCCCAAGAGATTCCGGGGGAGCACGACGAGATCGAGGGCTGGGAGCAGGTAAAGAAGGTCATCACCATCGACCAGGAGCACATCGGGCGCATCCCGCGCTCCAACGCGGTCACCTACTCGGATGCCTTTACCCCCATCCGGGATGCGTTTGCCGCCTCGGATGAAGCCCGCGAGCGCGGTCTACCCGCCCGCCGCTTCTCCTTCAACATCCCCAGCGGGAGATGCGAGCGCTGCGAAGGGACCGGCGCGATCACGATCAAGATGCAGCTGCTCCCGGACGTGGAGGTGCGCTGCCCGGCCTGCGGCGGGCGCCGCTTCAAACCCGAAACGCTCGCCGTAAAGTACCGGGGCTACGATATCTCAGAGGTGCTCGACCTCACCGTGGAGGAAGCCCTGAGCCTGTTCCAGGACGTCCCCGCTGCGCGCTCCCGACTGCAGGTCCTGGACGACGTCGGCCTGGGCTACCTGCAGCTAGGCC
>JAJYJF010000397.1 GCA_021796375.1 Chloroflexota bacterium
CCCTCCCAGCCGCTGCATGGCCGAGCGCATGGACGCCAGGTCCACCACCACCGGGACGCCGGTGAAATCCTGCATGATGACGCGCCCCGGGAAGAACGGCATCGCCGGGCGCTCCGCCGGTTTGCCCTCCCAGCCCGCGAGATTCCGCACGTCGCGCTCGGTGACCTCTTCTCCATCCAGGTGCCGGAGGACTGCTTCCAGCAGGATCCGGATGGAGAACGGCAGGCGGCTGATCTCGCCAAAGCCGGATTTTTGCAGCCGGTCCAGCCGGTAGATGCCATATCGATGATTGCCTACGCGCAGCTCATCGCGCGTACCCAGCAGATCTTTTTTCATAGTTGTTCGCACCTCAAGTTATGCCGCAGCGGGCTCCATGTTTCGAACGATTTCCTGGCCAAATTCGCTGGTCGAGAGCAGCTTCGCGTTCTCCATCAGGCGGTAGAAGTCGTTCGTCACCGTTTTGGCGATGACCGATCTCTCGATCCCCTGGACGATCAGGTCGGCGGCTTCATTCCAGCCCATGTAGCGGAACATCATTTCGCCCGAAAGCAGCACGGAGCTCGGGTTGACGATATTCTTGTTGGTATATTTTGGAGCCGTGCCGTGCGTGGCCTCGAAAACTGCCACGCCGGTCTCGTAGTTGATGTTGCCGCCCGGGGCGATCCCAACCCCACCGATCTGAGCGGCCAGGGCATCGGAAAGGTAATCGCCGTTGAGGTTCATCGTGGCGATAACGTCGTAATCCTTCGGGCGAATGAGCGTGTCTTGGAAGATGATATCCGCGATGATGTCTCTGACCAGCATCCTCCCGCTTGCCAGCGCCTGGTCGCGCTCCGCGTTCGCGGCAGCTTCGCCCTTTGCGCTTTTGGTCCGGTCGTACTGCGCCCAGGTATAGACCCGGTCGCCGAATTCGCGTTCCGCCAGCTCGTAACCCCAGCGCCGGAAAGCTCCTTCGGTATACTTCATGATGTTCCCCTTGTGCACGAGGGTAACGTTGCGGCGGTGATTGGCCAGCGCCCACCGGATGGCCGC
The DNA here is from genome assembly GCA_021796375.1 of Chloroflexota bacterium. Lineage (GTDB taxonomy): Bacteria > Chloroflexota > Anaerolineae > Anaerolineales > Anaerolineaceae > JAJYJF01. The sequence continues at coordinate 1,033 of JAJYJF010000397.1, forward strand.
CCGCACCAGCCGCTCCGTCCCCTCCCGGGAAATCGGTTTTATCCCAAACCCGGCCGTTTCCGGAAAACGGACCTTGGCGAACTCATCCGGGAAGTATTCGCGAAGCAGCTGCTTGAAGGTTTTCGTTTCCGGGCAGCCCTCCTCGAACTCGATTCCGGAGTAGAGGTCCTCCGTGTTTTCCCGGAAGATGACCATATCTACGTTTTCGGGATGCTTCACGGGCGAGGGCAAATCCGGGAACCAGCGCACGGGTCTCAAGCAGACGTACAGGTCGAGGTCTTTCCGCAAGGCAACGTTTAAGGAGCGCATCCCGCCCCCGATCGGGGTGGTCAGCGGGCCTTTGATCCCGACCAGAAACTCGCGGAAAGCCTGGATGGTCTCTTCGGGCAGCCAGCTGCCGAAATTTTTGTAGGCCTTCTCGCCGGCATAGACCTCCATCCAGCATGCTTTTCGCTTCTCGCCGTACGCCCGCCGGATGGCTGCGTCGAACACGTATTGTGACGCCCGCCAGATATCCGGGCCGATCCCATCGCCCTCGATAAACGGCAGGATGGGGAAATCGGGCACGTTCACCTTGCCGTTCTGGATGGTTATTTTCTCACCAACATCAGGAATCTGGACATTTTTATAGGACATAGTCTTCAATACCTTATTGCTCCAGGATTTTTCCTCATTATACTTGTTTTAACTGCTTCTATATTCCCCGCCCCCAGCTTGCTTAAAATTCGATCCGTTGGCATACTAATCTATAAAGATCTAATTTGTTTAGTAAAGGGTCTTATAGGTGGGAATGGAAATTGAGAAAGATCTTTCATCTGCTATCAAAGGCTTGAATCGCCAGGCAGTGGTCGTCATGCCCCAACAAAGGCCGCTGATCGTCCGCCGCCCCTGGATCGGAATTATCGTCATGCTGGTCGGTATTCTGCTGTTTAGCCTGCTGGCGAACCAGGTCCTCACGAAAGGTCCGCTGATTGGCCTGGACCAGCCGCTCGCCCAGAGCTTGCACAACCAGGCTCGCCACGGCTCGTGGGTGATCCTGGGGATCATGTGGTTCTTCTCGGCGACCGGGATGGAAGGGATCATGATGTTCCTCCTGGTCTTGAGCGTAATCTGGATCTGGCAGAGGCGCTGGCGGGAATTAACCTTGCTGATCTACGGGGTGGGGGGCGGCGAGATGCTCTACCAAACCCTCGGCCATATCGTGAACCGGCACCGCCCGGTCTTCCCCGACCCGCTTGAAACCCTGCCCGGCCCCGGCTTCCCCAGCGGGCACACAACCACCTCGATCATCCTGTTCGGGCTGATGCTCTATCTTCTCTGGCCGCGGCTGCACTCCTGGCCTGCCCGCCTGCTCGGGCTCGTGCTCGTTCCGGTGGTGGTGGGGTTGATCGGCTTCGGACGGATGTACATCGGCGACCACTTCCTTACCGATATCCTGGCCGGCGTGTTCGCCGGCACGGCCTGGGGAGCAGCGGTGCTGACCGGGGTCGAGCTGGCTTACTGGAGCCACCAGCCGGGCGGGCGCACCGGGCAGGAACCCACCCGGACCTGAGCATGCCGATCCGCCGGTCCTGCCATCAGCCGGGCTGCCCGGTCCGAGGCGGCCGTGGAGCGCGTCCCAAGCCGGTGGGGGGATTGAGCCAGTTTCCGGAAGTGAAACACTATCCGGGGGTGCATCAGTTATAATTAGGATCGTTGAGTTGGCAGGGAAGCTTTGCGCACGGATCCACCGGTTAGAATTACAGCGGCACGCCAGCCCACCCACCTAAGGCTGAAATGGAACAGCCAATCACAGCAGAAAAAAATACCCGGCCTACACGAATC
>JAJYJF010000398.1 GCA_021796375.1 Chloroflexota bacterium
GGGCGCACCTTTAATTTCCGCGGACTTCCCGAAAGAAATTGTAAATAAACTGGATGGTATTGGCGAATTCCTGCAATGGACCTAACCCCCGGCCCCTTCCCTAACCCCGGAACAGAACATCCGGGGCGCTACGCGAGGGAAGGGGAGAAATCCAGTCCTCCCCATTCCCTGATTCCTCGCAAAAAACGCTCGGAGGCGCTGCGGGCAGGGAAGCGGGTTTGGGGGATAGGTCCAAAGGGCGAATCCATCTCCATAAATCTCAAACGAGGTTCGCCAACAGCCTACCGGGTTACAGACTCCGGTGCGCCGCAGGGCACCGGCTGGGGGTGTGGGAAATCCCGGGTTGAAATGCGCCTCTCTGGCGCCTAAAATGAAAACAACTTGAGCGGAACGGCCGCTCAGGGAGGATGAATGGATCCGCCTGATTCTTTTTACATCTGCCCTTATTGTTTCCAAATATGCGAGCATGATTCCCGCTGTCACAACCATCCAATGGTACTCTGCACGCCCGGGCGGTGGGGAGCAGCCGCCCGCATGCCGCTGACGAATCCCCGGGGAGAGTTAAAATCCCGGGCGCCGCGCTGGTATCTCGAGGCGGTGGGGTGGACCCAGGCAGAAGGCAGGTACACGCCGCTCCACCCCGCCTGAAAATTATCCCCGCATCAGGATTTCTTCATCTCGGCTTTGAATCCCTCCAGCGCATCCACCGGGGTCGGATCCACCTGGTAAGACATGGCGAGGTAGTAAGCCGTGTAATCGCCCATATGCAGGGCGGTCCAGATTTGCTGGAGGGGCGTGCTGCCGCGGGCTTCATACAGGTCGGTATTGATCCCGGCTTCCATCATGCTCTGGCGGGTCAGGTTGATCCGCAGCTGGTTGCGCGGGTGGTTCTCGCTGCCGCGCAGGAACATCACGAAAAGCTCCTTCTCGATCAATTTATCCGGGTTGATGACGCCGGCGAGGGTGTTGTGATCCGCCTCGGGGAGGTATTCAAACTGGCTCCAGGATTTTGCGATCTCGCTCATCTGGCCTTTCCAGCGCCGCGCAACAGGCTCGAGGAAGTCGGCCGCGAGGAAGACCGGGATCCGGTCGTAGAGCTGGCCGGCCAGCCTTTTCGCCGGGTTGCGAGCTACCGGCACGTCGGCTTTTAGCTGTTCCTGCTGCTTTTGCATCTCAGCGATCGCGTCGCTCAGGTCTTGCTGCGGGTTGGGGATCAGCCCGAGCCGGAATGCCAGGGCGAGCAGCAGGCCGAAGGAGTATCCCACGGCCGCCCGCGGCTGACCAGCGTGGAGGAAATGCCAGGAGGGGACGCCCGCGGCGCTGGCTTTCTCGGAGAGCTTCCCGCCGGTGGAGATCGCCACCACCTGGCAGCCTTTTGTCAGGGCGCGGTCAAAGGAGGTCAGCGTTTCTTCGGTGTTCCCGGAGTGTGACGAAGCCACCACCAGCGTTTCGGGACCCTGGGCGAAGGTGGGCAGATCGTAGCCGCGGTGGATGATGATCGGGATCGGACTGTGCGGCGCGGCGTACGCCGCCATCAGGTCAGCCCCGATGGCCGAGCCGCCCATCCCAGAAATGACGATCCATTTCAAACCGGTCAGGTCGGGCAGGGGCTGCTGCTGCCCGAGCTGCCAGGCCTCGGCGAGCTGGTCCGGAAGGTGGTCGATCTGCCCGATCATATCTTGAGGATCGAGTTTGGCAAACGCGTTTAAATCATCCAGGTTCATCGAATCATCTCCTAAAGGAAACATCTCTTAAAAAAAGATGGAAACTGTCCTGGCTGGGAGTATCAAGCCTTCTCCGAGTCCTTCCCCCTCCAGCCAGGTCGTCATCAGGTCTATCATGCCTGCTTAATTGTAAATCAAGACCGGGATCGGCGGCCGATGATGCGCCTGTATATTTCGCGCCGGGGCCAGCCGGAACGGGCGGCGATCTGCTGGGCCGCCTCGCGGGCGGGAGCGCCGCTCGACCGGGAGCGCTCGACCGCGCGGTCGAGCTCCGCTTCGCTCCAGACGGATTCCACGGCCGGTCTTCCGTGAATCACCAGAGTGATCTCGCCGCGCGGCGGGTTGGAGGTGAAGTGAATGGCACATTCGGAAAGACTGCCGCGGTAGATCTCCTCGTGGACCTTGGTCAGCTCGCGAGCGACGGCCGCCGGGCGGTCGCCGAGGATCTCCGCCAGGTCCTGGAGCGATTCAAGCAGGCGGTGAGGCGCCTCAAGGAAGATCAGGGTATAGGGCCCGGCGGAGACAGACTGCAGCAGCTGGCGCCGCTCGCCGGACCGGCGGGGAAGGTAGCCCAGGAATAGAAACGAGTCGGTGGGTAGCCCGGATGCGACCAGCGCGGCGACGGGCGCGCTGGGCCCGGGGATGGGGATGACCGCGTGGCCGGCGTCCAGCGCCGCGCGGACCAGCTCGTAGCCGGGGTCATTCAGCCCGGGAGTGCCCGCATCTGACACCAGCGCGACCGGGCCACCGTCCAGCTGGCTCAGGATCACGTCCAGCTTGGCGAGCTTATTGTGCTCGAAGTAGCTGGTGAGCGGCGTGTGGATTTCATACGCGGACAGCAGCCGTCTGGTCACGCGCGTATCCTCCGCGGCGATCAGCCGGCAGGTGCGGAGGACGTTCAAAGCCCGCTGGCTGATATCCTCCAGGTTTCCGATGGGGGTGGCGACCAGGTATAAGCTGCCCATGCGGCTCTCAGGGGGTCGACCAGGTCAGGATTTCCAGGGTAAGAATGCTGTCCTTCGGGTTCAGGTATACGATCCGGGCCCAGCCGGGCAGCCCCAGGTTGGTTTTGTAGCAGAAATAGGTCCCCGAGGCCAGCCCCACCAGCGATTGCGCTCCGGTGCCAAG
>JAJYJF010000399.1 GCA_021796375.1 Chloroflexota bacterium
GGTCGTACCGCTTCCAGCGCAGGCCGGTCGGGATCCAGGCCAGGTCGAACTGGGTCTTCAATCCATACCGCGCGGCCAGGCAGCCCCATCCGCGCTCCTGGGGGTTGGCGAAAAGCGTGCCCGGCAGCTCGGGCAGCAGCAGGGTGACGGCGTGGCCAAGCTGGGCCAGGGCCTGGCAAGCCTTCATCACCTGGATGCTGTTGGCGGTATCGGAAGGCACCTGCGAGCTGGAAATACAGGCGATTTTCATTCCACGGCCCCTGCCGGGGCAGCCGGCTCCAGTGCGGAGAGCCGCCCGATCTCCTTCAGCCCGCGCCAGACGGTCAGCCCAACGGTGACGACGAAGAACGCCGAGAGCAGCAGCGCCTCAACGATGTAGCCGTTGGGGCCAAAAGGCCGCACGATGGTCAGGGTCAGGGCTACCTTGACGACCATACCCCAGAAATACACTTTGAGGGGGTAATCCGGCAGGCCGAACGCCAGGCAAAGCGAGCGGTTCCAGAAAAGGATGTTGGCCACCCCGAAACCGATGAGCAGCACCAGCATCGCGGGGTAGGCGGGCAGAAACGCAGGCTTGAACGGTGAGAACGCCCTGCCGAACAGCAGAAATGGGTGGCCGAAGAAGGACCAGGGGGTGAAGATGATCTGCCGTCCGAATAAGAGGAGCAGCAGCCCGGCGCCGCCCGTCCACCCGGCGGCGATGGTCGTCACCCGGCGTATCAGCGAGCGCAAGCGCTCCCACTGGCGAGAAACGATCGCCCGGTTCAGCTCCGGGTATGTGGTGCTGACGAATGGGTTGATCGGCATCACCACCAGCTGGATGATGTTGAGGGCCGCCTTGTAGTATCCCGCGTAGGTGGTGTTGAAGATCCCGCTGACCCACAGCACCTCGCTGTCGCGAACGATCAGGTTGACCGTCCCGGAGAAGTTGGTGCTCAGCGCGAAGCGGACCAGCTCGCGCCGCGGGGGCAGCAGGTCCAGCGGCGCCCGCCACCAGCGCGAGCCGAAGAGCTTAAACATGTGGTACAGCGCCACGGCGATCGGCCCCAGCCCGAGGATCATCTTCCCGACCAGGTACGCCGTCAGGACCATGTACAGGCCGGCGTGGCTGAGAAACGCCGCGGCGATCATCACCGCCACGAGCACCGCTTGCAGCAGGTTGATCAGCGCCTGGCTGCGGTAGTGGTTGGTCACCATCAAGACCCCGGTCGCGGTCTCGGTGGTGATGTTGCCCAGGATGGAGATCCCGTAGAATACAATCAAGGGGGTGGAGGAGGGGTCGTGGATGATGAAGGCGGCGCCGAGCGGCGCGACCAGCACCAGCACGCCGAAGGCCACCAGCGAGGTGATCCCTTCCGCGACCCCGGCGGCTTTCACGAGCGCTGCCGCCCGGTCGTACTCCTTGCGCTCCATGTACTCTCCCATGTAGCGCACGACCACGTCGCTCATGCGGAAGGAGAGCAGCCGGTTGACGTTCGACACCAGCACCGTGATCGCGCCCAGGGCCCCGAAGGCAGATACGCCCAGCAGCCGCGAGGTCAGGATGACCATCAGCGCGCTGATGGCGTTGCTGGCGAACAGGTAGCTGGAGTTGCGCACCACCCGGCGCAGGATATGGTCCTGGCCCCAGGCGGCCGCGCGGTCCAGCATCGCGTTCAGCCGGCCTGAGCCTCGCCTATCCATGCTCGCTCCGCCAGGAGCGAGGACCGGCTTTCCCGGGCAGCGGGGAGCGGCGCATTACAGCCTGACCACCTTCGGGTGATCTTTGCCAAGCTTGCCGAGCGCGTTGCGGGTATCCACGATCAGAGGCGCTTTTTCCAGCAGGGCGGGGTAGTCGTAGACCTTGTGGTTGGTGACGATCACCACGCAGTCGCTCTCGCTCACCGCCCGGTCGAGGTCCTCCACCGACGAAAGCTCCCACTCGTTATGGGCCACATGCGGGATGTACGGATCGTGATACGAGACGTCCGCGCCCTTCTGCCGCAGCAGGTGGATCACATCCAGCGCCGGACTCTCGCGCAGGTCATCGATATCCGGCTTGTAGGCCGCCCCCAGCACCAGCACCCGCGCGCCTTTGAGCGCTTTCCCGTGGTCGTTGAGCGCGTCCATCACCTTACCGACCACGAAGCGCGGCATGTTGGTGTTGATCTCCGAGGCCAGCTCGATAAAGCGGGCAGTATAGTTGAACGCTTTGAGTTTCCAGGAAAGATAGAGCGGGTCGATCGGGATGCAGTGCCCGCCCAGCCCGGGCCCGGGGGTAAATTTCATGAAGCCGAACGGCTTGGTCGCCGCGGCATCGATGACCTCCCAGACGTCCACGCCCAGCCGGTCGCAGATGATCGCCAGCTCGTTCACCATGCCGATGTTGATCATGCGGAAGGTGTTTTCCAGGAGCTTGGCCATCTCGGCCACCTCGGCAGAGGAAGCCGGCACCACCGTCTGGATGGCCTGCGCGTACCAGACGGAGCCGACCTCCGAGCAGGCGCGGGTGATCCCGCCGATCACTTTTGGGGTGTTGGTCGTGGTCCAGTCCTTGCGGCCGGGGTCGACTCGCTCGGGGGAGAAGGCTAGAAAGAAATCCTGCCCGCATTTCAGCCCGCCGGCTTCCAGCCTGGGCAGCACCATCTCGCGCGTCGTGCCCGGGTAGGTGGTCGATTCGAGCACCACCACCATCCCGCGGTGCAGGTAGGGGGCCAGGGCGTCGGTGGCCGAGACAATGAACGACAGGTCCGGGTCCCCGGTTTTTCGCAAAGGGGTTGGCACGCAGATCGAGACGGCATCCACCTGCTGCAGGACGGAAAAATCGCCGGTGGCGGAGAGCCGCCCCTGGTCGACCAGCCGGCGGACCTGC
>JAJYJF010000400.1 GCA_021796375.1 Chloroflexota bacterium
CGAGTAGCGCAGAACCTTGATGGAGAGGGTATCGCTCTGCTTGTGGGTGCGCAGGATGTCGCAGTAATCGTTCATGGTCGCATCCCGGCCCAGGGTTACGCCTTCCATGGTGAGGATGATATCCCCTCCCTGCAGCCCCGCCTTATCGGCCGGAGAGCCGGAGGCAACCGAGTTCACCCAAATCCCGGAGATGGTGCCGTCGTCGGAAGCGACCGCCGTGCCGTTTACCCCGATAAACGTATCGTTCTTGCCATTTTTCAGCACGTCAAGCACCGATTCGGCCCCGGATTTCGCGATCGCATAATACTGGTTGGCGGCCTGCTTCGAGGAGGCGTAGTTAATCCCGATCACCTGACCGGTATCGTCAATCAGCGGACCGCCGGAGTTCCCCGGGTTGATGGTCGCATCGTGCTCGACCACATCCTCGACCGAGGCCCAGGAAGTCTTGGGCGCGGCGTGCGCTTTGGAAATTACCCCGCGGTGGATCGAGTATTCCGGATCTCCGAGCGGATAGCCCGCCGACCAGACATCCATTCCGACCTTAATCGGGTTGGCGCTCCACTTCAGGTACGGGAATGGGCCGCCTTCAATTTTGATCACGGCCAGGTCCGAGCATTCGGACACCCCAAGGATCCTGGCATTGTACGGCGTATCGTTTCCGGAGAAGTAGACCTTGATGAGGGCAGCCCCTGTGACGACGTGATTGTTCGTGACCGCGATCCCGGAAGGATCGATAACGAACCCGGAACCGCTCCCGATGCCTTCGTAGCTGCCAATTTGAGGATCTACAAATGAGCCCTGAGATACGATGCGAATCACCGCCTTTTCAACGTCTTCGCGGTTGTTGACTGCTCCAGATTTGGCCACAGTTTTCACGGCTGTTGGCGCGGGCGCGCTGGTCGCAGCCGGCAGGGTAGCTTCCGGCTGTGTGGCCGCCTGATTCGGCCGCTGCGTCGCCGCTGGACTGCTGCCCAGCGTGCAGGCCAGGCCGACCAGGATGACGAAAATACCGACCCAGGCAAAAGGCTTTAACGTGCGGTGGTCCATCTGCTCCTCCTGTAATGACATTTTTCCCAGCAAAGCAGGCACTATAGATTGTTCGTGAGCCTAGAGAATAAATCCGAACAAAAATAGTATAACAAAATGGATCGGGAAATACTATTAATCTGGCGTTTAGTTTTGCGAATTTTTATGAATCTCGTCGGCTGGAACGGGCGCCGTTGGCTGGCGCGGCGAGAATTTTCCCTTCCCCCAGCGGTAGACGTAGATTGCCGCGGCAAGAATCAGGCTCCCCGCCAGGTATCCTCCCAGCACATCGCTGGCCCAATGCTCCCCCTCAAAAACCCGCGACAGCCCGACCAGCAGGATCAATCCCCCAAAAATCACCATCAGCAGGGTGCGCTTCCAGGAGCGCCGTAAGAGCGCGTACGCCAGAAACAAAAGAAAACCAAAGTAGGTGGTGTACAGCATGACATGCCCGCTTGGAAAGCTGTAGCTTCTCAGGTTCGCCAGCACGTGTACCAGGTTTGGGCTGGGCCTGGGTCGATGGATGACCACTTTAATGAACAGGTTGATCAGGGCCTCCACCGCGACGACCAGCAGGCTGTAGTACGCTTCCCAATGCAGTCCGAGGAGGTAAAGCAGTATGCAGACCGCGGCGATGCCGATCGCCGTCTGCGGGAGAAAACCGAACCACGAGATCGCCACCATCAGCGGGGCGAACCCGGCGAACCGGAGGAGCTGGACTGCCCGGGTGATGGCGAGATCCACGGGCAGGTAGGCGGTCGTGCTGGCGAGAAAAGCCAGCACCGAAAAACCGGCGACCGCCGCCAGCAGGTACACCTGAAAAAGGACGATTCGCAGCCGCCGTACCCGGCCCGGAGCCGTCTCATGCCTGGCAGCCTGCTGGGCTGCATCCACCACCGGTTTGATTGGAGAACTTGCTTGATCTGGCGACATTCCAGGAACAATACCCTTTCAGAAAACGTCTTCGTCGTGAAGCTTTCAGCTCCGGACATTATTTTACCGGGGTTGCAGCTTTCAATCCACTGGGAATTTCCCGGCAGGGAATCCCGCCGGCAGCAGACCGGCCGGCGAATCGCCGGGCATGTTCTTCTCGAAATTGGGTTCTGGTACAATAAAAGTATGAAATCCCGCTTCCAGGTCACCTTGAGCCTGCTCGCCTGGCTGCTCCTGATTACCGGGACGGCCTGGAACGCTCCCTCCCCCGCCGCGGCCGGTGGGCTGAGCCTGGTGAGCCCTTCTGCCTGCCCGCCTGGCGGATGCGCTGCCGGGCAGCGCTTAAATTTCACCGTCCAGTATGACCTTGGGACCTACGACAGCCCGAGCGGGAACAACCCCAACGCGATCGTCTGTTTCTATGCCCCAACCAACTGGGCCGTCAGCCAGATCGACGTGGGCGCCACCGGGGTCCTGACGGGCAGCCCCTACACGTACACCCAGACCAACCAGACCGGGTGCGATCCAGCGCCGGCTACCCCCACCCAGTATACCTTTCTGGGGAAGGCAAGCGCTGCCCTCCAACCGGGGAGCTTCGGCGATTCGCTGAGGTTCGCTTTCCGCCTGGGCGCGTCCGCGACGAGCAGCAGCTCGATCCTCGTCCGCGCGTACGACCTGGAAAGCGGCGCCTGGGTGCAAAAACTTCAAACCTTTCAGACGGTCTCCGTCGCGGCAGCCGCCTCGCCCGCGTTCGTCGCGAGCGATCCATCCTCTTGCAATAATAATACGCCGTGCTACGTCAACAGCGCGGACGACCTGCCGGGTGGGGTCGGCACCGGCCTCAAAGACGCGCTGGATGCCCTGCCAGCCGGATCCCAGATCCGCATCCTT
>JAJYJF010000017.1:0-6348 GCA_021796375.1 Chloroflexota bacterium
TCCTGGTGATGACGCTCGCGCTGCAGGGCGTGTTCAGCTCGGGGAGCAGCAGCAACCCGGTCCATCTGCTGGTGGCGAACGAGGATTCGGGCCCGGTAGCCGCGAAGGTGGTCGCCGACCTGCGCGGGTTGGATGGGCTGGTCGTGGTCGATCAGGTAGCCGGGCAGCCGCTCACCCGGGCAGAAGCAGAAAGCCTGATCCTGGGCCACAAGTACCAGATTGCCCTGGTATTCCCGGCCGATTTTTCGGCCCGGGTGCTGGCCGCGGGCGCAGGGAGCGGATCGGCGGGGGCGACGGTCTCCTTCGTCGTTGATCCCACCGTCGGCGCGCAGCTGCTCTCCCCGGTGCGCGGGATGGTCCAGGGGTTCACCGACCGGGAGGCCGCGCTTGCCCAGGCTCCCGAGAAAACCCGCGCCAGCTTCGACCGCCTGGCCTCCGGACTGCCCGCCAGCCAGGCGCCGCTCGTCCAGGCAATCGGATCGAAATTCGCGGACCAGCTGAACAGCGGCGAGCTCAACTCCGCTAGCAGCGGGGTGAGGTACGCGGTGACGTCGCCGGCGGGTTTTAAAGCCGAAAAAGAACCCACCTCAGCCGAGCAGAACGTGCCCGGATACACTATCTACGGGGTGTTCTTCATCATCGGAACGATCGCCACCAGTTTCTTCCGCGAGCGCAACGAGGGGACCTTCCGCCGGCTGCAGGCTGCGCCCATTTCCAAGGCAGCGCTGATGATCGGGAAGCTGCTGCCGTACTACCTGATCAACCTGGTACAGATCGGGCTGATGTTTGCCACGGGGGTCTTGCTGTTCCACATCAGCCTCGGCAGCGACCCGCTGGCGCTCCTCCTGGTGGCCCTCTCCACGTCGGCTGCGGCGACCGGTATGGGCTTTCTGCTGGCCAGCCTGGGACGCTCCGAGGAGCAGGTCTCCAGCCTGGGGACGCTGATCTCGGTGGTGATGGCGGCGGTGGGCGGGATGATGGTGCCGGTCTATGTGATGCCGCGCTTCATGCAGACCGTCTCCCAGTTCACCCCGCACGCCTGGGCGCTGGCCGGCTTCCAGGACGTGATGGTGCGCGGGCTGGGGGTGCAGGCGGTCCTCCCCGCGGTGGGGATGCTGCTCGGATTCGCAGTCCTCTTCTGGGGCATCGGCGTCTGGCGCTTCCGCTTCGACCTGAGTGCATGAAGAGCAGTGAATAATGAATTGAGAATGGGCAATGGGTCGACTGGGAATTGGGGCAATATGAATGGTGGCTGGTAAGAGCTACTGGGGGATCAGGCGATCCGGAGATGTGAATTCCCGGCTGCCCAATTCACTACTTGCCATTCACATTTCTCTGCCCCGTGTTCCTCCACTGCCCAGATAGCCAATCACTTTTTTCCACCCCGGAGTAAAATGAAGTGGTGGTCCCCCGGAAGCAGTACGCGATTCTGCTCAACCTGCCCCTGGCGCTGGGGTTTCTCGCGGTCAGCCTCACTGGCCTCCTGAACATCCACGACCCGACCGCGCGCATCCGGACGGCAGTCCTGCTGGCTGCTTTTGGCGGGATCCTTTTTGCGGTCAACCTCAAGCACGTTCCCCGTCTGGCGGCGCATTTCCTCCTGGCTGTGCTCACGGCCATCGTTTGTGCGCTGATGCTCCTCGATTCGGGGGTAGGCTATTTCCCGATCCTGTTCTTCTTGCTCGGTCCGTTTGTGACCGTCCAGTTCCCTGCCCGGCCCAGCGCGATCTGGATGGGTGTCTTTATCCTGTGTTCCGGGGTGATCTTCGGCTACCAGATGGGATTGGCAGGGATGTTCTCGCTGGCTATCTATGGGACCGGGTACGTGTTTTTTGGGGTTTTCGGCTGGCTGCTGCACCAATCCGAGATCAGCCGGGCCAAGACCGAGCTGCTGCTGGTGGAGCTGCGCGAGGCGCACCGCCAGCTGCAGGTATATGCCGAGCAGCTGGAGGAGCTGACGATCACCCAAGAGCGCAACCGCATCTCGCGCGAGATGCACGACACGCTCGGGCACCGGTTGACGATCGCCTCGGTGCAGCTGGAAGGCGCGCAGCGCCTGGTGCGCGGCGACCCGGGGAAAGCCGAAAAGATGATCGCGACGGTCAGGGACCAGGTGCGGGAAGGCCTGGTCGAGCTGCGCCGGACGGTAGCGATGCTGCGCTCGCCCATCGAGGAGGAGCTTCCGATCGGAGCGGCGCTCGAGAAGCTGGTCCACCAGACCTCCGATGCGACCGGCATCCACATTCACCTATCGGTCGGAGCGCGGGCGGTGGATCTGCCCGGGACCCACCGACAGGCGCTCTACCGCGCGGCTCAAGAAGGATTGACCAACGTCCAGCGCCACGCGAGAGCGTCGGAGGCGTGGCTGCGGCTGGAGGAGCGGGAAGGAAAGGTGACGCTGACCATCTCGGATAATGGGAGAGGCATTCCATTAGAGGAGCAAACCGGGACTGGCTTGAGCGGTCTGCGCGAGCGCTCCGCCCTGCTCGGCGGCGCCTGCTTCCTGGACGCGCGCCCGGGCGGCGGGACCCAGGTGACCTTCGAGCTGCCCCTCCCGAAAGAGCGAGGCGAGAATGGCTGATCCGGCTTCCGCGGGTCCGGCGATCCGCGTCTGCCTGGTCGACGACCAGCGCCTGATGCGGGAAGGCTTGCGCACCCTGCTCGAGCTGGAGGAGGGTATCGCGGTGGCCGGCGAAGCCGAGAATGGGCTGGAAGCGGTCGAGGTCTACGAGCATCTGGCGCCGGATGTGGTGCTGATGGATATTCGCATGCCGGAGGTAGATGGGGTGGAGGCTACCCGCCGCATCCTGGCGCGCCACCCGGAGGCCAAGGTGGTGATCCTGACCACCTTCGACGACGACAACCTGGTTTTCGATGGACTGCGGGCCGGCGCGCTCGGATACCTGCTGAAGGATGTTTCCGGGCGCGAGCTGGCGGAAGCCGTCCGCAAAGTGGCCGGGGGAGGCGCGCTCATCGAGCCTTCCATCGCCCGGAAGGTGCTGGCGGAGTTTTCGCGCCTGGCGCCCGCGGTGGCAGGTCAGACCCAGAAGCTGTCCGAGCCGCTCTCCGCGCGCGAGGAAGAGATCCTGGGCCTGATGGCCCGCGGCCTGACGAACAAAGAAATCGGGCTGCGGCTCAGCCTCAGCGAGGGGACGGTGAAAAACTACGTGAGCGGCGTGCTGCAAAAACTGGGCGTGCAGGACCGCACCCAGGCCGCCTTGCGCGCCAGAGACCTGGGGATGCTCGACAAGCCAGCGTGAGCTCAGCGTTTTGGGGGAAACCGGTAGTGGATGGCCAGCCCGCCCGCAGCCGTTTCGCGGTAGACCTTGGGGAGATCCCGGCCGGTCTGGCCCATCACCTGGACGACATCATCGAAGGAGACCCGGTGGCTGCCGTCCGAATAGCTGGCGAAGGTAGCGCAGTCCAGGGCGCGCATGGCCGCGAAGGCGTTGCGCTCGATGCAGGGGATCTGCACCAACCCATCCACGGGATCGCAGGTCAGGCCGAGGTGGTGCTCCATGCCCATCTCGGCGGCATATTCGATCTGGCGCAGCGAGCCGCCCATCATCTGGGCAGCGGTCCCGGCGGCCATCGCGCAGGCCGAGCCGATCTCGCCCTGGCAGCCGACCTCGGCGCCGGAGATGGATGCGTTGCGCTTGATCAGGTTCCCGATCAGGCCGGCGGTGGCCAGCCCGCGCAGGATCACCGGCTCGGGCGTCTCGACCGTATCCTCGATGTGGTGCAGGACGGCCGGCAGCACCCCGCAGGAGCCGCAGGTCGGCGCGGTGACTATCAGGGCGCTGGTGGCATTCTCTTCGGCGACGGCCAGGGCATAGGCGGGTAGAAAGCCCTCCCGCGCGACCGCCCCCCCGTTCAGGCGGATTTTGCGATACAGGTTCCACGCGCGGCGGGCGAGCCCGAGCCCTCCCGGGAGGACGCCTTCGGCCTGCAGCCCGCGGTCGATCGCCGCGTGCATCACCCGGTTCACCTCCGCCAGGTACTCCCAGATGCTCTCGCCTTCGCACTCTTCCACATATTCCCAGAAAGACTTCCCGGTCTCGGTGCAGTAGTGGAGGATCTCGGTGAAGGTGTTGTGCGGGTAAACGTCGCCGCGCGGGGGAGCTTCGCCTTCGCTGAGCAGCGCCCCGCCGCCAACGCTGTAAACCCGCCAGGAGGCCAGCAACGCTCCCGCGGCATCCAGCGCCTCAAAATCCATCCCATTCGGATGGAAAGGCAGCACGATTTCAGGCTTCCAGACAAACTCGACGGGGAGGGGAGAAAGCGCTTCCCGGATGGCATGATCGGTCATGTGGCCGCGGCCGGTGGCGGCCAGGCTGCCGTAAAGGGTGACGCGGAAGGCCGCCCCATCGGGATGGGCCGATCCAAACCGTTCGGCGGCGAAACGCGGTCCCATGGTGTGGCTGCTCGAAGGGCCATGGCCGATGCGGAAGATCTCGCGGATGGATTGCATGCCCGCGATTATACCCGACCCGTGCAGCCTGGCAGTCCGGACTTCGGCTGCAGCCCCATTTCCTGGCAATTCTCATCCCCGCGGGAAATCTTTTCTCCCCGCCGCTTGAGGGGGGAGGAAATGGGAGCCCTGGCCGCGGGAGCTGGATTCCTTTTCTCCCCGCCGCTTGAGGGGGGAGGGTAATTTCGCCAAAAATTTTGGGATGCACCCGCTGGAAGCCCGTCATTCGACATCCGACTGGCTCAGGGTTAGAATAGAGTCTGAGCTGTTCAAGCGGAACGCAAGAGTAGATTGACTTGATGTCGAAAGGGGATTAAATGCGTATCGGGTTGCAGATACCCAGCTTTACATGGACCGGCGGGACCGGTGAAATTCGCAAGCACCTCGCGGATATTGCCCGCACGGCAGAGATGGCTGGCTTCGCCAGCCTGTGGGTCATGGATCACTTTTTCCAGATCCCTTCCGTCGGCCAGCCGGAAGAGCCGATGCTTGAATCCTACAGCGTGCTGAACTACCTGGCCGCCCTCACCCAGAACATCCGCCTGGGGACGATGGTGACCGGGGTCGTGTACCGCCACCCCGGCATGCTGGTCAAGGCGGTGACCGCGCTGGACGTCCTTTCCGGCGGGCGAGCCTATTTCGGTGTGGGCGCGGCCTGGAACGAGCAGGAGTCCGCCGGCCTGGGAATACCCTTCCCGTCCACCGGGGAGCGCATGGCGCGGCTGGAAGAAACCCTGCAGATTGCCCTGCAGATGTGGTCGGGAAATGCGGCCGCGTACGATGGGAAGTATTACCATCTTGTCCGGACGCTGAACAGCCCCCAGCCGATCTCGAAACCGCATCCACCCATCCTGATCGGCGGGGTCGGCGAAAAGAAGACCCTGCGCCTGGTTGCCAAGTACGGCGACGCCTGCAACCTGTTTGCCCGCCTCGGCACCGAGGTGCTGCAGTCGAAGCTGGATATCTTGAAGGCGCACTGCCAGGATGTCGGCAGGAATTACGACGAAATCGAGCGCACCGCACTCGATACGGTGAACATCGCGCCCGGCCAGATGACAACCGCAGAGATGGTTGACCGCTGCCGGTCGCTGGCGGCGCTCGGGTTCCAGCAGCTGATCGTCAACATGCCCAACGTGTCGGAACTGCGGCCGATCGAGCGGATCGGCCAGGAGGTGATCCCTGCGGTCGCGGGGCTATAAGGATGGGGTCAATGGACCCTCCAGGCGCGGCCCGGTCGGTCCATTTTCTCATCTCGGCCTATCAATAGCGCCCCCAGGTGTCGTTTCCCGGCGGGAGCCGCTCCTCTGGAGGCGTCCCCGGCTGCGCCTCAGCTTGCAAGCGGCAGCTCCACCGTAAAGATAGAGCCCTGCCCGGGCTGGCTGGCTACCTGGATTTTCCCGCCGTGGGCGTGTACGATCCAGTCGACAATCGCCAGGCCCAATCCGCTGCCGCTGGCTACATTTCCATCCCCCGATTCATCCGGTTCGTGACTTCGCGCGGTATCAACCCGGTAGAAGCGGTCAAAAAGGTGGGGGATGGCTTCGGTAGGGATCCCGATTCCGTTATCTTCAACCCGGATCCATCCGACCCCATTTTCGCCGTCCGGCTCCTTCCCGGTTTGAAGGCAGATGAAGGGTCCATCCGGCCGCGAGTACTTGATCGCGTTCTCCACCAGGTTCGAGAGCATCTGGGTCAGATACTGCTGGTCGCCCAGGATGATCACCTCCGGCAGGTCCCCGGCTTTCAGCTCGACGGCTTTTTCCCGGGCGAGCGGTTCGAGGCGTTCCATCACTTCGACCGCCAGCTCGCTGAGGTCAATTTCTTGCGGGTTGATCATGGCGCGGCCGGAATCCATCCGGGCCAAGGTCAGCAGGTTG
>JAJYJF010000017.1:6358-14072 GCA_021796375.1 Chloroflexota bacterium
CATGAAATCATTTTCGGAGCGGATCACCCGCAGAGCCCGCTCGTAGTCATCGGGGCTGCGCCGGTGGTCGAGCGCGCGCGCGGTCTCCAGGTCGACGATGGTCAGGGGAGTGCGCAGCTCGTGACTGGCGTCCGCGGTGAACTGGCGCTGGCGGTCGAACGCGCCCTGCAAGCGGTCGAGCATCTGGTCAAAGGTATCCGCGAGCTCGCCGAGCTCGTCGGAGGTGGTCAGGTTGATCCGGCGGTTCAGGTCGGTCCCACTGATCTCCTGCGCGGTGTGGGTGATCTTCCGCACCGGCGCCATCAGCTTTCCCGCGAGCCAGTAGCCGCCGATCAGGGCGACGGCCAGGATGCCGAACGAGCCCAGCACCAGCGTCCAGAGCTGGCGGGGCAGCTGGCCGGTCGGGTCGTCCGGCCCGCCCACGACGAGGATGTATCCCGCCTGGTTGGGAAGACCCGCGATCTCACGCACCAGGTAAAGCTTCCCCGGCTGGGTGATCTGGAACCACGGTTTGGTGCGCACCTGTGTATACCAGACGTTCCCCGGGGCGATGTTGGCCGCCTGCCAGGTTTTGCTGATCTGGGTGATCAGGCTCGGATTAATCTGTCCAAAAGTTTGAATCTTGGTCCCATCCGGCGCTACCAGGACCGAAAAATCCCCTTCCCCGGTGATTTCGCTCCCCAGGCTGGAGAGCGCCGTCAGGTCCACGCTGCCGTGCTCGGCAGCCTCGCGGACGGCAAGCTGGTAGGCTACCTGAAGCTGGCGCGAGCGCGCATCCAATCGAGCCAGGGACTGGTCGCGCACGTCGTTTTCACGGCTGAAGAAGATGAAGGCGCTAAAGGCGACCAGGACGATGGCCAGGATCGCGATCGTCCACAGCGTGATCCGGAACCGGATGCTGTGAACCAGGCGGTTGAGGCGCACCCATAGGGATCGGGCACGATTTTTCATGCGCCTCCCTTAACCCTGGTTCGGAATTCCCTGGCTCGGAATGCGGCACAGGCGGTACCCCGCTCCGCGGACCGTCTCAAACAGCTTCAGTTCGAACGGATCGTCGATCTTTCGCCGCAGCCGGCGGATGTATACGTCGACCACGTTGGACGTCCCCTCAAAATCGTAGCTCCAGATATGCGATTCGGCCATCTCGCGGGTAATCAGACGGTCGGAGTTGCGCATAAAATACTCCAGGAGGGCATATTCCTTGGTTGTCAGCTGGATCTCCTGCCCGGCGCGGACGACGCGGTGGGTCGCGGGATCCAGGCTCAGGTCTGCCACGGTCAGGGTACCGCTTTTGTCGCTCGACTCCCGGCGCATGAGGGCGCGGAGCCTCGCGCGCAGCTCGCTGAGGGAGAACGGCTTGACGAGATAGTCGTCAGCGCCCATATCCAGGCCGGTCACCCGGTCTTCGATCGCGTCACGGGCAGTCAGCATCAGGATGGGGGTGTTCACCCGGCTGGCGCGGAGCTCGCGGCAGACTTCAAAGCCGTCTTTCTTGGGCAGCATGATATCGAGGATAATCGCGTCATACGGGACGGATCGGGCCAGATCTTCACCCTCCTGGCCGTCAAATGCGGGGTCTACCGCGTACCCCTCTTCGACCAGGCTCATCCGCAGGGAATTATTCAAGCGGCGGTTGTCTTCAACCAGCAGTACTCGCATATTTTCCTCCTGCTGATATTTTATCATCGCGGCATGACGGCGAAATGACAGGCGCATGAAAGGTTTGGACCCGTGTAATTTTCAGCCGCATTCATAACCCTGTCATCTGGGTCAGGTATACTCCAAGCATGTGATCGTCAGGTAAACGTCCTACTGACAACGGAAAGCCTTATCGTGAAATCTGGAGGAAGAAACGGTATGTTGAGAAATCGAAAATACCTTGTGATTGGGGCAGCTGCCGCCCTGGTCGGGGTGATCGGGGTGCTGGGTTTCGCCGCCTGGAGTGTGGGCACCGCGCTGGCGGCTCCCCTGCTTCAGGGCACGGCAACCCCGAACGGGCAGAACCTGGCGGCCAACGCGCCCTACGCCGCCTTTTTCCTGGGGCAGTTTGCCTCCCACCTCGGGCTCAGCACGAGCCAGGTGAAATCGGCGTACGTCTCTGCTTATGACGACACGATCGACAAGATGGTTAAAGACGGCAAGCTGACCCAGGCTGAAGCAAACCAGCTGAAGCAGAAGGTGAGCAATGGGGCCGCGAACGGGAACCTGCCGATGTTTAGCCCCGGTTTTAAGGGCAGAGGGTTTGGTTTCGGCCGCGAAGGGTGGATGGGCCTTGGCGTGAATGAACTCTCCAAGGCGCTGGGGGTCACCCAGCAAGAACTGATCACCGAGCTGCGGTCCGGAAAATCCATCGCGCAGATCGCTAAGGAAAAGAATCTGGATCTCAACCAGGTGAAGCAGACCATCCTGTCGGATATCAAATCGCAGCTGAATACCGAGGTCAAGAACAACCGCCTGACCCAGGCGCAGGCTGATCAGATTTACCAGAGCTTGAGCGCGAGGCTGGACACGCTCGTCAACCAGGCGGGCCAGATGATGCGGCGTCCCTTTGGGCCGTTCCACCGCAATCCATCCCAGCAGGCAACCCCTTCCGGTGCGTCCGGAGGAAGCCTGTAGCTTTCAGCAGGTGAAGGGATTTCTTCCGGGAGCGGGTGCAGGTGACCGCTCCCGGACCCTGAAGGGGGTTGCAGGGATTTTTATCGACGAATAAATGGATAATTTAGGGCAATAAAGTATATATAGAGAGAAAATCGATGAAACACATTTCAGCAATTATCGCGGGAGTTTTTATCACAGGGCTGGTCGCAGTCGCGATCCTCGCCGTTGGCGGCAACGCCCTGCTGAACACCAATACCGTTCCGGTCCAGGCGGCGCCGGCCGCCTCGACGGTACCCTCCACGGCAACCGGTTCACAGGTCGCCCAGCTCCAGTCGGAGGTCCAGCAGCTAACGAACCGGGTTAACCAGTACCAGCAGCGGGAGCAGCAGTACCAGAGCGAGCTGCAGCAGGCGGCGAGTCAGGTCGACCAGGCGAACGGCCAGGCGAACCAGGCCGCGTCGGAGATCCAGCAGTACCAACAGCTGCTCACGGTCCTCGCGCAGCGCGGCATCATCCGCATCCAATCGGATGGTTCGATCGTCATCCCACGCCTCGGGTTTGGGAATAGCCAGCCCCAGTCCAATCAGAGCACCCAGCAGCAAGGAATCTTCCAGTAATGAAGCCGATCAAGCTGGGCTTGCGGGTCTGGATCGCAATCACGGCGGTGGTCAGTTTCCTCACGGGCTGGGCGATGCTGGCTCACTCCGGGAAACCCGCGCCGCTCTCGGCCGGGGTGGGCGCTGGGGGTTCGCCGTCCGGGTCAGCCGGGGGGCTGGTCCTGCCGACGCTGGCCCCGATCCCCTCGCTGAATAACGCGGGCGCGTCCGCCTCTCAGCCTCAAGCCCTCCAGCCGCTGCAGGTCCAACCGGTGCCTTTTAACTCCATGCCCAGCCTGAGCACCCGCGGTTCCTGATGGAAACCGACCGGTTTCGCGCGATGAATACCGAGATCGTCCTGGCAGCCGAAGGGGATTCGCGCCGGATCAGCCAGGGATTCGGGCGCGTGCGGCAGTTTATCGCGGAGGAGGAGGCTCGTTTCACCCGTTTTTCTGATGCGAGCGAGCTATCAGCGCTGAACCGCGCCGCGGGGTCCTGGTTCCAGGCCTCCAGCGAGATGTTCGAGGTGATCCGGATCGCGCGGGACCTGCACGAGCAAACCGGCGGGCTGTTCGACCCGGCGCTGCTGGATGCGCTGCGGTCGATCGGATACGACCGCAGTATGGATGAGATTCGGAAATTTGGGAACGTCCCGCCGTCCGCGGGTTTTTTCCCGCGGCCCGGAGCGGGTTTGCGCGGACTGCTGCTCGACGACCGGACATGCAGGGTCTGGCTGCCTGAGTCTGTCAGGCTGGATCTGGGCGGGGTAGCGAAGGGATGGATCGCCCAGAAAGCCGCTGAGAACCTGGCTGATTTCAGCCAGGCGTGTACGGTCAATGCCGGAGGCGACCTGTTCCTGATCGGATCCCCGCGCGGCGATGGGACCTGGCGGATCGGCCTCGAAAACCCCCTGGAACCCGGTCAGGACCTGGCTGTCCTGCGCGTTCCGGACGGCGCGGTGGCGACCTCTTCCATTACCCGCAGGCGCTGGATGCAGGGAGACCAGGCGCGCCACCACATCCTGGATCCGCGCACCGGGCTGCCGGCCCGGACGGACTGGCTGAGCGTCACGGTCCTTGCCCCGCAGGCAGCCACAGCGGAGGCTTTCGCCAAGGCCTGCCTGATCGCCGGGACGCAGTCGGCTACGCTGCTGCTCTCCCGCCTGCCGGGGATCACCCTGATCGGTGTGCGAAATGACGGAACCCTGTGGGGTTCAGATCACAGTAAGGATTTTATTGAACATGCAAACGCAAACGCCCAACCCGTGGCTCTCTAAAAAAACGGTGAAATTATTTGCCCTTTATATCTTGATCTTTGCCGCGGCTTTTATAGGCACCCTGATCCTGTTCTTTGTGGCCAACTCGCCGGTCGGGTCGACGATCTCCGGGGCGATCTCCTGGATCCTGGCGACGAACAGCCAGCAGGTCTTCTGGTACATCACCCGGGCGGCGGGTCTGGTCGCCTACCTGCTGCTCTGGCTTTCGACGGCCTGGGGGCTGGCGGTCTCGAGCAAGATCCTGGACGGCATCCTCCACCGGACCTTCACTTACGATTTTCACCAGTTTATCTCGCTGCTGGCGCTCGGGTTTCTCGCCCTGCACCTGGGCTCCCTGACCCTCGATCATTACCTGCCCTTCAACCTGCTGCAGATCCTGGTCCCGGTTTTCTCTCCCTACCGGCCGGTATGGGTCGCGATCGGTGGGATTGGCCTGTATCTATCCGTGCTGGTGACCGTCACCTACTACATCCGGGGCAGGATCGGGATGAAGGCGTTTCGCTCGATCCACGTCCTGAGCCTGGTCGGGTACCTCGGCGCCACGATCCACAGCTTCTTCTCGGGCACCGATACCTCCCTTCTGGCCGCGAGGCTGCTCTATTTTGGCTCCTTCCTGGTGGTGGTTTTCCTGCTGGTTTACTGGGTGATCACCCGGCCGGAAAAGAAGACGAAAGCCTCACCGGGCAGTCCGGCCCAGCCGGTGGCCGGCGGATCCTCCTCGCGGCCGGCGAACGCGCTGGCGCCCGAGACCGCGCAAAAATCTGGAGATTGACCGCTCCGCCCGGGCTCTCGCTCAGGCAACCGAACCGCGCCCGGACGTTTTCCGGGCGCTATCATTCCGCCGGAAGCGCCGGAATTCTCGCGGAAGGGGAGCCGGGCGGCCGGGATGGGACCTACCTATCGCCCGGTCTCCGGGGACGCGGGGCGGGCGGCCGTTCAGCGGGGTTGGTTGCCGGCAGCTTGAGGAGGGAGTATACTTCGAGAAATGAGATCAATATTGGCAGATCTTTTCTGCGGGAGTGCATCCGCCGTTAAAACGCAGCCGCCGGCAGGGCTGGTGGAAGGAGGCGGCGGGCAACCAGATGATTTTGCCATATGGATCGAAGGAAGGAGGCTAAAGAATGGCTGACGAACTGGATATCCAGGCAGCGCCGCATTCTTCCGAACTGAACATGATCTTAGGCTGGCGCCAGTGGGCGGACGCAGGCTCGGTTTCTTCCGGCCTGCCCCAGTATCTTGTCCAGCAGACGAAAGCCCAAAAGATCGGGGCAATCCGTCCGGATGGCTTTTATATTTTCCAGGTCCCTGGGACGCACGACCTCGTCCGGCCGGTGGTGAAGTTCGAGCAAGGCCTGCCGAAAACGCTGCAAGCATCGCAGAATGAACTGTATTTTGCCGGGAACGACGAGCGCGGGACGGTGATCCTGATCGGAGACGAACCCCACCTGGATATCGAGCGATACTGCACCGCCATCCTGGATCTGGCGAAACGCTGGAGCGTGCGCAAGATCATCGGCCTGGGGGGCATCTACGGGGAGGTCCCATTCGATAAGGAGCGGCTGATCACCGGCATCTACAGCCTGCCGGCGCTGAAGGATGAGATGGTCCGGCTCGCGGTCAGCCTCTCGGATTACGAGGGTGGGGCGAGCATCGGTTCCTACCTGTGCAAGCGCGCGGGCGAGATGAGCCTGTCGTACCAGGGATTGTACGCGCTCGTCCCGGCGTATGAATTTACCGAAGGAGAGGAAGGGGGCAACTCGCTGCGCCTGGAAAACGATTTCAGCGCCTGGCTTTCGGTGATGCAGAGGCTGAACTACCTCCTCAAGCTGGATTTCGACCTGACAGACCTGGAAGCGCGCAGCCGGGAGCTTGTGGAGGTGGTGAACTCCAAGGTGGATGAGGTCGATCAGGCGGCGCCCCAGCTCGGAATCCGGGAGACGCTGAACCGCATCTCCAGCTCGTTTACGGAGGTGACGTTCAACCCCCTGGACGAGGTCTGGGAGGAGGAGCTGAAGCGTTTGATGGATAAGTTCGACCTGGACGATCAATGAGACCGCGGGAGATTTGAAAAAGAGAGGGATGCAGAATGGCGCCACCCCACAGGGTTCTATTTTTATGCACCGGGAACTCCGCCCGCTCCCAGATGGCTGAAGCGATTGTCAACCACCGGATGGCGGATGCGTGGAAGGCTTACTCAGCCGGGACCCACCCCACCGGGTTCGTCCACCCGCTGGCGATTCGGGCTTTGAAAGAGATCGGGATTGAGCACGCCGGAGAATCGAAATCGGTCGCGAGTTTTCGAGAGATGCCGGTGGACCTGGTCGTCACGGTTTGCGATTCGGCAGCCGAAGAATGTCCGGTCTGGCTGGGGAAGGGAATGAAAACCCATCTCAACTTTCCGGACCCCGCCGCAGCGCCCGGGACGGAAGAGGAGCGTCTGGAAGCGTTCCGCTCCACGCGGGATGCGATCGCCGAGCAGATCCCAGAATTGTTAAAGGCGGCGCTGAATTCGAAGAGCGGGTTGTCTCTTTAATCGATCCCTTGGGGCAGCCTGAGAGGGAACCGGGGGTTGGATGGTGGAGGATGCGATGTCTGAAGAAAACGAGCTGATCCAGTTTCGGGAAGCGAAGGATACGTTTTTCAAGAAAGACCGGCAGAGCCCGCTCACGCCGGAGCAGCGCAAGACCTTCCAGGGGTTGAAGTATTTCGACGAAAACCCGGCGCTGCGTCTATACCTGCCGATCGAGGTCTTCTCGGAGAAGGAGCAGATCCAGATGCAGACCTCGACCGGGGATATCCAGACCTATACCCGGATTGGGCGGATCCGGTTTAAGGTGGACAGCCAGGATGCGCAGCTGACCGTATACGGCGACCGTCACGGCTTCTTTTTACCGTTCGTCGACCAGCTGGCCGGGAAGGAAACCTATGGGGCGGGACGATACCTCGAACCCGAGGTTCTCGAAGCGGGCCGGATCCGGGTGGATTTCAATCTGGCCTACAACCCGTACTGCGCATACAACGACCTGTATTCCTGCCCGATCACGCCGTTCGAGAACCGCCTCAAGGTCCCCATCCGGGCAAGAGAGCGGCTGTTTCACGACCCGGAAGCCGGGTAGCCCTACCCGTGAATATCCGCGAAGTCACCCCTGTCAACCCAAAGTAGAAATGTCCCCTTTTTGACAAAGTAGAAATGGCCCCTTCAGGAGGGTGGATGCGCCGATAGGGTAGACTTGAGCCACTCGTG
>JAJYJF010000401.1 GCA_021796375.1 Chloroflexota bacterium
GCCCGGGTCACCTCCTCCGGCGCGCGCCGGGGGTGGACGGTGGCGGTGATATCGTACAGGTAGGGATCGATCGTCGCCTGAAGCCCACCGCTGACGCTGACCGCCAGCTCTTTCTCGACCAGGGCACGGTACAGCCTTGAGGTTTTGTTGGAGATCCCGCCGCCGCCGAACATGTTTAATCCGCTGGGACCGGTCAGGAGGGAATCGAGCACGGTGAAAGCCAGGAAATCCGGATCGCAGCCTGCCGGGGCATGGTACGCCAGGGAGATGTATGCCGTCTCGCCGGGACCGCTGACCTCCACCCGCTTTTCAGAGGAACCGGGGGGCTCCGGCTGCGGCTGGTAAGATTTTACCTCACCCGGTGCGATCGGTGCGTAGATCTCGTTGATCCGCCGCAGCATGGCGGCGGTATCGAAATCTCCCGCAACCGCCACGACGGCGTTGTTGGGCGAGTAGTAATTCCGGTAGTGCCGGTAGAGGTCGTCGCGCTGCATGCTGTGCAGGTCGGCGATTTCCCCGATGATTTCGTGATGGTAGGCATGCACCCGGAAGGCCTCGGCCTGGACTGCCTCGCCCAGGCGGAAAAGAGGCTCGTTCTCGTCCCCATCGCGCTCTGAGATGACCACCGTCCGCTCGGACGCCACCTCGCCGGGATCGTACAGGCTGTTCTGCATGCGGTCCGCCTCCAGGCGCAGCCCCAGGTCGACCTTCTCGGCCGGCATCACCTCAAAGAACGTCGTCCAATCCAGGTATGTGAAGGCGTTCCACATCCCGCCTTCGCGCGAGATGGCTTTATCCAGCACCTGGGACGGGAACTGCGGGGTACCTTTAAACTGCATGTGCTCGACCCAATGGGACGACCCGGTCATCCCAGGGGGTTCATTCCGCGACCCCACCCGATACCAGACCCAGTGGCTGATAATCGGAGCATTATGGATTTCTTTTAATAAAACCAGGAGGCCATTTTCCAGGCGCGTCTTGGTGACCGGTTGCAGTTGTGCCATATCGGATCTATCCCCTTTTCCTCGGTTCTGACACCGGGCGCTGATCCCAGCCACCTGCTGGTCGCGCCCGGTTGAAACGATTGTGTCGAATATCCCCTTGGGATTGAATATAACATATCGGCGGGGATTTGGAAAATCCGTCTCCCTCGCGCGGTCAACCTGATCAGCAGGTTCTCACCCTGCTCGTGGGAGGTATTCTCAAACCGCTATCAGCCGGGGACCGGCAGAACCAGCTCTTTCGGGTATTCCAGCAGGGGAACCGCACCGGTTTCATCCACAAGCAGGGTGTCTTCCAGGCGGACGCCCATTTCGCGCTCGGGGTAGTACAGGCCGGGCTCGAGGGTGACCACCGAGCCAACCCGCAGGATATCCGCACCGGGGGCGGCGCCGGTGAGCCAGGGCGCTTCGTGAATGTTCAACCCCACCCCATGCCCCAGGCCGTGCACGTAACCGCTCTCGGTCTGCGGATCGGTCCGCAGGGTGGCGTGCCCGCGGCTCTCGAAGAGATCGCAGGCCAGGTCCTGCAGAACACCCCCGGCTGACCCTGGAAACGCCCGGGCGCGGACCTGGGAGTAAACCCCCTCGACCTGCTCGTAAAGGTCCTGCACGGCTTCGGGCGCGTATCCCAGGCACCAGGTGCGGGTGAAATCGAAGAAATACCCACCCCGCCGCTCCGCGGGGAAGATATCGAGCAGGAGGGTTTTCCCGAGGACCAGCGGGTCAGACGGATCCCCCGAGCTGTGCGGGATCCCCGCCGCCCGGCCGATCGAAAAAATCGTCCCCTCCGGAACGTCCAGGCCGCGCTCCAGGAGCCACAGCTCGATCTTCTCCTTCACCGCGCCCATGCGGAGCGGGCTGCCGTCCTGATCGAGGAGGGATTCGCCGCGCAGCGGGCGGGTGGTGAGGTAATTCAGCAGCTCGTCGACCACCGCCAGGGTAATTTTCCCGACCTGCCGGATGCGCTCCACCTCGGCGGGGTCTTTGGTCGCCCGGGCTTGCATCAACACTGAATCGTCGCCCTCCCCAACCAGCTCCAGGCCGGGGAGCAGCCCGGTGAGGGCATTCAGCGCCCCCCAAACCGGCCCGATCTCCACCTGCCCGCAGATCGCCACCCTCCCGGAGGTCAATCCCACCTCCGCCAGCATCCGCGCGGCCCGCAGCGCGGCGGCCCTGACCCGGTCCCCGCCGGCTTCCCGGAGCAGCGGCTGCATCGGGTAGCGCTGGTAGGTAATGGTTTTGAGCCCCGTAGCCGCGGCTGCATCGCGCTCCATCAGGTGATGAAAGAGGACCGGCGGCGCGCCGCGCCGGACCAGCAGGTCGGCGCCGGTGATCAGCGCCGCCCCGGTGAAGTAGACCATCGCCGGGTTGTTTTGGGCGGCGCCGGTCACCCACAGCCCGTCCAGCCCGCGCTCCCCCAGCAGCTGCTCCAGATCAGATTTCATTCGCTCGCTTCCTCGTAGGCTTCCACCGTCTCCCGGACCAGCCAGATCAAAAAGACCAGCGCAGCCGCATCCTCCACCCACCACCACTGCAGCAGGGCGTTGAGGACCAGCCCGGCGAGCACCGTCCCCGCCATGTACGCGCAGGTAATCGAGGCCGTGGCGTCGTCCTCCAGGGCCAGGCTGCCGATCTGGCCGGCGATCTTTCGCTTGCGCCAGGCCAGGTAAGGCATGAACAGGACCGCCGCCAGCGAGACGGCGATCCCGACCGGCGAGCTTTCCGGGGCTGCGCGGGTGATCAGACCGTAGATGGATGCGGCGAGAATGTAAACGCAGAGCAGCGCGAGCAGGACCACCGTCCAGCGGGCTGCCTGCCGTTCCGCCCGCTCCACCCGCT
>JAJYJF010000402.1 GCA_021796375.1 Chloroflexota bacterium
AGCGGGTGTACGTTGCCGGGCAGTCGATGGGCGGCACGGGCAGCCTGGAGCTGGCGGAGCGCTACCCGAACGTCTTCGCGGCCGCCTACGCCAGCCAGCCGGTGACCAATTTCCGCGCCAAAGACCCCAGCGGGAGGGATTGGGTAGCGTGGGTCTCCCCGGAGTGGGGAAGCCCTGAGCTGGACCTGCCGTTGGAGGTGGATGCTCCCCGAGGTTGGGCGGATCCGCTTAAAAAATACGATGGGGTCGGCGTTTGGGAGTGGCAGGACCTGCTGGCCAGCGCTTCGGGCAAGCTGGCCGGCCGGGCCGCGGACGAGATGGCGCCCATCGGGATCATCGATGGGCACCGCGACCACGTGGTGGTGTGGGAAAGCCAGGCCGAGCCGCTCCCGGCGGCCTTCGACGCCGGACGGCGCGTCTGGGGCTGGATGGCGACCGATGACGACCATTACTGGATGTATTACAAAGGCCTGCCGCCGGCGATCGGCACCCGAGGGAACGACAAATACACGACCGTACCCTTCTGGAAGCTCAGCGTGATCAAGGACGAGACGGTGCCCGGGCTGAGCAAGACCAGCGGGGACGTGGGCTACACCGACAAATCTCCCGCGGCGTACAACCAGACGATCCTGTGGTCCGCGTCCTGGGATCAGTTCGCGGGGCCGCCCAGGGATGAGCCATCGCTGTGGGAGATGGCCTTCTGCGCGGTGGGCGTCGGTTCGGAGAGGTGCGGGACGGGCGAGCAGCAGACGGTCGATATCACCCCGCGCCGGCTGCAGCGGTTTGTGGTCACGCCGGGGGCGTCTTACCGCTGGGAAAACCTCACCCTAAGAGGCTACTACCTGGTGGCCAGCGGCACGGTCACCGCGGATGAAAACGGGCTCATCACAGTTCCGGACTTCCTGGTAACCCCGGCCGGCAACTACCTGATCATCCAGCCGCTGGATTAGCCGGGAGCCTTTTCGCTACCCGCCCCTACTGCCGCTCGCGCAGCAGGCTGCGGACCTTGAGATCGTTGTTGACATCGATGACCCCGAGCACCGCGGCGGCCAGATCTTCCGCCAGCCGCCTCTGGCGGCGGTCGTCGACGATGCCGCGCAGGGTAACCACGCCGTCGCTGACCTCGACGGCGATCTCGCGCGCGTCGATCCAGCCGTGCTGGTACAGCCGGAAGACGATATCATCCTGGATGCGCTCGTCGGACCGGCGGTACCCGCGCGGGCCGACCCCGTAGAACGGTCCCCTCCGCCGCTCCGGCCCGGAGCCGGATTCGCCCCCGGTCCAGCGGAATTCGGGGGCCTCCGGCTGCTCGCGGTTGCGCTCGCGCTCGGCCCGCATCCGGCGGAATTCCGCCGCCGTCATGTGCACGTCCGGCTTGCGGAACTCGGGCAGCACCGACTCGCCCTCCTCCCAGCCGAAATCCTCATACGGGCCCCGACTCCTGCTTCCCGGCACCTGCCGGGCCCAATCCTGGTGCTCTTCGCGTTCGTTCATGGATCTCTCCTTTTCAAGGTCGGCCGATCTCTCGGTACCTCACTTTTACCTGTTCCCCGGCCGCGATCCAATCAGGGATCTCCCTATCCGCGGGTAGGGTTTTCCCGAACGCCCGATCTTAATCTAAACCCGACCCCGGCGGTTATATAATAGGTGGGAACCGGCGCCGCGGGTGGGACCCCCGCCCGCGAAAAGGAGATTTTGCAGGAAGCGTGCGGCTTCGGGGTGAGCGGGTCCAGGGACGGCGGCCCTGACCCCGGCTGCCCGTTTTCAGCCGGATCCCCCGATCCGGCGGATCCCGGCGGGCAGCGGTCGCGAGCCCCGGTTCGCCACCGCCAGCAAGCTTTGAAGGGAACGGGAGATGCCAGAGAACGCCCCCCTATTTCTGAACCGGTACCAGCTGCTGAAGCAGATCGGCCGCGGCGGGATGGCGACCATCTTCCTGGCGAAGGATCTCCAGGATGGGCTTCCGGTCGCGATTAAATTCCTGACCCAGCAGGGGGACCTTCCCGATACCGTCAAAACCCGCTTCCGGCTGGAGGCGAAATCGCTCGCCCAGCTTTCCCATCCCAACATCGTGAAGATCCTGGATTACGGCGAGGTCGACGGGCACCCGTATTTCACCCTGGAATGGGTCCCCGGCGGGACGCTCGCGGACCGGCTGGGAAAGCCTCACCCGTACCCGGAGGCAGCCGGGATGCTCCTGCCCGTGGCCTGCGCGCTGGAGTACGCCCACCTGCGGGGGATCATCCACCGGGACGTAAAACCGGGCAATATCCTCATCGACGAGCAGGGCGCGCCGAAGCTCACCGATTTCGGCATCGCCAAGTACCTCACCCCGCCCCCCGGAAGCGCGCTGACCGGGGCGAACACGGGGATCGGGACCCCCGAGTACATGGCGCCCGAGCAGGGGCTGGGGAAAGACGTGGATCAGCGCACGGATATTTACTCCCTGGGGGTGATCCTCTTCGAGCTGGTCACCGGGAAGAAGCCGTACCTTGCCGATACGCCCCTGGCGACGATGATGCAGCACGCCGTCCAGCCCCTGCCCCGCGCGGGTGAGATCGTCGCCGGGCTGCCAGAGCGGGTGGACGAGGTCCTTTCCCGCGCGCTGGCCAAAGATCCGGCCGACCGCTATCAGACCATGGGGGATTTTATCGAGGATCTGGGACGGCTTGCCGGCGCGGAATGGCTTGCGCTCGAGGAGGCAGCGGGCGTCCCGGCGGCCGCCGCGGCAGCGCCCGCCGGTCTTCCGCCGGCCGCGACGCAGCCGCCCCCCGCAGGCGGCCCCCCCGGACCCCCGCCCCCGGCGCCCTCTCCCATCTTTTACGATCCCCACAAC
>JAJYJF010000403.1 GCA_021796375.1 Chloroflexota bacterium
GCTATCTCCCTGGTGCTCCCGGGGTCGAGCCAGATCCTGCTGGGCCGGCGCTGGCGCGGGGTGCTGATTCTCGTCTCCGCACTTTTAATAGGCTATATCACCTATTGGGCGCAAACCGAGCAGAATATTGGGCTGATCCAGGTTGGCAGCACGAAATTAAGCTGGTTGTGGCTGGCATATATTTTATTCTGGCTCTGGAATGTGCTGGATGCGCACACCCTGGCGTCAGGCCGTGAATCGAAAGCCCTTACCGGGGTGGTTCTCGCCGCCGTCATCCTGTATGTGGTCGCCTGGAACGTCACCCAGATTAAACCCGAGCGGCTGGTCACCCGTTTCAACGATGCGAAATCGGTGGCGACCAACCTGATCAACCCGGATATGGTCACCATCACGGTGAACGGGGTGGATAAGATCTGCGGGTTCCATTGCATGACGCAGTTTATCGGGGATAAACTCTCCGGCCGGCCCGTTGAAGGGCCGATTCGCGCCAGCAAGACCCTGCTAGACCTGATCGGGCGAGTCCAGCCGGTGGACCCGCCGAAGTGGGAAGTCTCCCTGGGCCTTGCAAAACCCGGGAGCCAGGTCACCGGCTATGTGGCCGGCTCGCTGGTGGAAACGATCGCGATGGGCCTGATGGCCACCCTTTTTTCCACGATTCTGGCCGTGCCGCTCAGCTTTATGGCCGCCCACAATATCATGTCGCGCCTCCCCGGCGGGACCGCGGTTTATTACGTCACCCGCATGCTGCTCAATATCGTCCGCGCGGTAGACCCGGTCGTCTGGGGGCTGCTCATTATCGTGTGGGTTGGAATGGGCAAGTTCGCCGGTGTGATCGCCCTGACGATTCACTCGATGGCGGCGCTCGCCAAGCTGTTTTCTGAGGAAATCGAGCACATCGACCCCGGGCCGGTCGAAGCCGTCACCGCCTCCGGGGCCAACCTGATCCAAACCCTGCGCTACGCGGTCATCCCCCAGATCATCCCGCCTTTCCTGGCGTATTCACTGCTGCGCTGGGACATCAACATGCGCGCCGCAACCGTGGTTGGCTTCGTCGCCGGCGGAGGCATTGGCTTCTTCGTGGTCGAGACGATCCGGTTGGGCGGCTACCAGCTTTACGCCGCCGCGCTCTGGGCGGTGGCGGTCGTGATCATCCTGGTGGACACCATCAGCAGCAGCTGGCGGGCGCGCATCCTGGCGGACCGGCCCGCCGAGCCTGAAAAACGCTCTTCGCCCTGGCGAAAATTCCGCACAGGATTTTTGATCGCGTTGGGCATCGCCGCCTTCGCCGTCTGCTGGGATATTGCCGGGATCGACCCTAAATTATTCTTCGAGCCGGCGCCCACCATGGGCAGCATCCTGCACGATTTTATCAGCTTCGATTTGGGCAACTCGACGCTGGACAGGGTCATCCAGCCGATGCTGGTCACGGTTTTCCAGGCCATGCTGGCAACTACCCTGGGTGCGATCGTTGCCCTGCCGTTCAGCTTCCTGGCCGCGAAGAACCTGACCGGCCGCAGCCGTTTTTCCGTCTGGCTTTTCTATCTGACCAGGGGTTTATTTAACGTGCTGCGCTCGATCGAAGCCCTGCTGTATGCCGCTATCTTTGTCTTCTGGGTCGGCATTGGTCCCTTCGCCGGGATGATGGCCCTGGCCATCACCACTTTTGCGCTCATCGGCAAGCTTTTCTCCGAAGCAATCGAGGAAATCGACCCCGGACCGATCGAGGCGGTCACGGCGACCGGGTCGAACCCGCTGCAGGTGATCAACTACGCCATCCTCCCGCAGATCGTCCCACCCTTCGTCTCCTACCTGATCTACCAGTGGGATATCAACGTGCGCATGGCCACCATCATCGGCTTCGCCGGCGGCGGGGGGATCGGCTTGATGCTGAACACGTTCTTCGGGCTGCTGCAGTACCAGAAGGCGGGGACCGTCGTTCTGTTCATCGTCGTGGTGGTCGCCCTGATGGACTTTACCAGCGCCAAGCTGCGCCAGCAGCTGATCTAGGGGCAGTTCCGTGAATCCATGCAAGCTCCGCTGAAAAACGCAGCGGAGCTTGCTTTTTTTTGACTTCATGGGGTGCGCCGGTTCAAAAATATCGATGGTAGAATTTACCGGTGAGTAAGAAGATCCTCATCCTTTTAACCCGCATGATCCTGGCCCTGCTCATCCTGGTGGTACTTTTGCTGGGCGCCCCGCGCCTGGCCTCGGAGATCTACGCCCGGACCCGCACCTACCCCGTCGCGTCCTCCCCATCCGCCCCGGTGGCGATCGTCTTCGGCGCCGGGCTGTACCGCAACGGGACGCCTACTCCCGTTCTGCAGGACCGGGTCGCCGCCGCTGCCCGGCTGTATTTTGCCGGGAAGGTGAAAAAGCTGCTCATGAGCGGCGACAATCGCACCCCCTATTACAACGAGCCGGGCGCGATGCGCAGGTACGCCCTCCAGCTCGGCGTCCCGGATGCGGATATCGTGCTGGATTACGCCGGCCGGCGGACCTACGACACCTGCTACCGCGCCCGGGCGATCTTCGCCGTCCGCCAGGCGGTGCTGGTCACCCAGGATTTCCACCTGCCGCGGGCCCTGCTGCTCTGCAACGCCATGGGGATTGAGGCGACCGGCGTTTCCGCCGACCAGCGGGCTTACCCGCCCGGCCCGGCCCTATTCTGGCAGTTGCGCGAGCTGCCCGCGGTGTTCGTCTCGTTTTGGGAGATCTGGGTGAGCCACCCCCTGCCTGTGCTGGGAAACCCGGAACCCATCTTCCCCGGCCAGACGGCCAGCCCCCCGTTCGAATGACCGGCCGCGAATCGCGGCGATCCAGGGATGGAATCGACC
>JAJYJF010000018.1 GCA_021796375.1 Chloroflexota bacterium
CCGCCGCCGAGATGGACCTCACCGCCGACATCGGCGCGCACATCATCCAGGGCTACTCGTACCTGGGGGTGTCCATCGGCTGGCTGGTTTCGCTTTACCGCTTCCCCAACATTCGTTACCGCGGGCGCGCCGTCTACACCAACAAGGCGCCCTCCTGCGCGATGCAGGGCTTCGGAAACCCGCAGGTGACCTTCGCCACCGAGAGCCTGATCGAAGAGCTGGCCGAAAAAATCGGCATGGATTCGCTCGCCTTCCGGCTCAAAAACTACGTCGGGCTGGGCAGCACTTTCTGGGGCCAGGGCCCCATGGTGCGCTCCATCGTCTGGAGCGACGGCGTGCCGGAGCTGCTCGGCCGCGGTGCGGAGGCGATCGGTTGGAAAGACCGCCAGGCTCCCGGCGCGAAAACCGGCCGCTACCGGCGCGGCATCGGCCTGGCGCGCGGTTTCCACACATCCAGCGCCGGCGCTCCCCAGCCGGGAGACGTCATCGATTTCTCCGGCGCGCTGGTCAAGGTCAACCAGGACGGCTCGGTGGACGTCGTCTCCGCGGTGGTCGACCATGGGGGCGGCACGCTGGAAGCCATGGCCAAGCTGGTCGCGGAGACGCTATGCGTCCCGCTCGATAAAGTCGGGGTGGTTCCGGCCGACACCGGTACCACGGTCTACGATGTGACCACCCACGCCACCCGCGGTGTCTACGCCGGGTGCGGCGCGGCGGTGCGCGTGGCGGAAAAGGTCCGCAAGGAGATCCTCGAGACCGCCGCGCGCTATCTCAACGTCCAGCCCGAGTCGCTGCTGATGAAGCTGGATGAAGCCCTCGGCCAGAGCCTGATCTACGTGCCCTCCATCCCCGAAAAACGCATGACCCTCAAAGAGCTCGCCACGCGCTGCTGGACCGATTCCTGGAAGACGATGGCAGCCGTCGACAGCTACCGCCCCTCCAACTGCCCGCCGGCTTACGTGACCATGTTTGTCGAGGTCGAGGTGGACACCTGGACCGGCATCGTCCGCACGGTCCGCACGGTGATGGGCACCGACTGCGGGACGGTGGTCAATCCCGACGGCGTGAAAGGCCAGCTGGAAGGCGGGCTCTCACGCGGGCTGGGCATGGCCATCTACGAGGATAACGACTGGGACGCCGACGGCGAGCTGCTCTCGCACGGCAACTGGATCGATGCCAAGACCCCCGGGATCACCGAGAGCCCACTGCTGGCGGAGATCGAGACCAGCACCGCCGCCACTTACGAGCCGACCGGCCCCTTGGGCGCCAAGGGTCTCGGCGAGGCGGCCATCAACCCGGTAGCCGCCGCCTATGCGAATGCCATCCATAACGCGATCGGCATCCGCTTCTACGAGCTGCCGATCACCCCGGAAAAGATCCTGCGCGCCCTGCACACCCCCCCGGGCCCGGCAGTACCCCCCGAATCCACACCTCAGCCAGAGGAGCAAACCGCATGAATCCCGCCGCCCCTCATCTCCATGAAATGACCAACTCCCACCTGCTCTTCGAGGAGTTCGACTACTACGAGCCAGCCACCCTCGAGGAGGCTTCCCGGCTGCTCGGCAGCTACGGCGGGAAGGCCCGGCTGATGGCCGGCGGCACCCACCTGCTGCCGCTGTTGAAAGCAGAGCGGGAAGGCCTCCGCGCCCTGATCAACCTCTCCCGCATCCCCGGGCTGGACGGCATCGAGCTGCGCGATAACGGCCGCACCCTCGCGATCGGCGGCACAGCCACCATCCGCAGCATCCTCGAGAACCCCCTCGTTCGCCAGCACTTTAATGCCCTGGCGGAGGCCTGTGGGACGTTCGGCAGCACCCAGATCCAGAATATGGGCACCATCGGCGGCAACATCTGCAACGGCTCGCCCGCCGCGGATACCGTCCCCGCCCTGCTGGTGCACAATGCGGAGCTCGTCCTAACCGGCCCGGAGGGCGAGCGGCGCCTGCCGCTCGGGAAGTTCCTCCTCGGCCCGGGCCGCACGGCTTTGAAAGCAGGCGAGATCCTGCGCAGCGTGCTGCTCCCGGTTCCCGCGCAAGGCACCACCAGCCTCTACATGAAAATTTCCCGCGTGGCGGCCGACCTGGCGAAAGCCAGCCTGGCGGTCGTCCTCACCCGCTCCGGCGATACCATCGAAGACTGCCGCCTGGCGATGGGCTCCGTCGCCCCGACGGTGCTGCGCCTGTATTCT
Organism: Chloroflexota bacterium; assembly: GCA_021796375.1. Classification (GTDB taxonomy): domain Bacteria; phylum Chloroflexota; class Anaerolineae; order Anaerolineales; family Anaerolineaceae; genus JAJYJF01. Next base: position 2,189 of record JAJYJF010000018.1, read on the forward strand.
GCCGAGGAGGTTCTCTCCGGGGCCACCTTCAGCCCGGAGCGCCTGGCGGAAGCCGGCCGGCTGGCCGCCGGCCAGATCTCACCGATCGACGACATCCGTTCCACCGCCTGGTACCGCCGCCAGCTGGCCGGGGTGATGGTGCAGGATGGGGTTGGGCTGGCCTGGGAGCGCGCCGCGCACCCACAGCCGGCCAGCGCCGTCCCAACGGCGGACGGCCACCACCCGCTCCCCGCGGGCGCCCGCGTGATGGCTGGCGAGCGGGAAGAGATTGCGCTGAACATCAACGGCAAGGTGCACAAGGTGTGGGTCAGCGGGAACGAGCTGCTGCTCAACGTGCTCCGCGAAAAGCTGGAGCTGACCGGCGCCAAGTACGGCTGCGGGGTTGGGGAATGCGGCGCCTGCACGGTCGAGATCGACGGGCACCCGGTCCTCTCCTGCCTGACCCTGGCAGTCTCTGCCGCCGGGAAGCGGATCGCCACCGTGGAGGGACTGCAAGACCCGGTCACCGGCGCGCTCGACCCGCTGCAGCAGGCCTTCATCGATCAGACCGGCTACCAGTGCGGCTACTGCACCCCCGGGATCCTGATGACGGTCCGCAGCCTGCTGGCCGCGGACCCGCACCCCGGCGAAATGGCGGTTCGCGAGTACCTGAAAGGCAACCGCTGCCGCTGCACGGGCTACGCGTCCATCGTCCGTTCGGTGCTTTCAGCGGCGAAGGAATAACTTACCGCTTTTTCTCCAATACTTTCCGCGATCTCCGCGGTGGTATCTTCGACACAGGAGTCAGCCATGCTCCCTGAATTCGACTTTCTGACCCCCAATTCCCTGGCCGAAGCCCTGGCCTGGCTGGCACAAAGAGCGGGCGACGCCGCCCCGGTCGCCGGGGGGACGAACATCGTCCCCGACCTGCGCAGCGGAAGGCACGCCCCGAAGGCGCTGGTCGACCTCAGCCGGCTGGCCGAGCTGAAGGGCATCCGCCGGGAGGACGGCTACGTGGTCGCCGGCGGTGGGGTAACGATCGCCGAGCTGCTCGGCTCGCCGCTCGTCCGATCCTCCGCCCGGCCGCTGTTCGAGGCAGCCCGCCTGTTCGCCAACCCCCTCATCCGCAACCGGGCCACCCTGGCCGGGAACCTGGCGGATGCCTCTCCCGCCGCCGACAGCGCCCCGCCGCTCCTGGCGCTCGACGCCGAGGTGGAGCTCGTCAGCCAGGCCGGTACCCGGCGGGTTTCCCTGGTGGAGTTCTTCACCGGGGTGCGCAGAACCGTGCGCCGGACGGATGAGATCCTCGCGGCGGTGCGCTGGCCGGTCCCGGAGCCTGAGGCAGCCTTCGGCTATACCAAGCTCGGGCTGCGCCGCGCAGATGCCATCTCGGTGGTGAGCGCAGCGGTCTGCCTGGTTCCCGCGCCGGACGGCGCCTGCTCCCGGGCCCGGATCGCGCTCGGATCGGTGGCGCCGGTCCCCATGCGCGCCCGCGCGGCAGAAGCCTTCCTGACCGGCAGGCCGCTCTCCGCGGAAACCATCGCCGAGGCCGCCCGAATGGCCGCCGGCGAAGCCAGCCCCATCTCGGACCTGCGCGCGACGTCCGGGTACCGCAAGCGCGTCGCCGAGGTGATCGTCCGGCGGCTGCTGGCGGAGGCTGCCCGCACACCCCAACCCCAGGAGTCCTGACATGGAAGCCAAAGTGATCCATCTCACCGTCAACGGCCGCGCCCACCGGGCGCTCGTCGAGCCCAATCTCAGCCTGCTGCACGTGCTGCGCGAGCTCCTCGGCTACACCGACGTGAAAAACGGCTGTGAAAAAGGCGACTGCGGCGCCTGCACCGTCATCCTGAACGGCAAGGCGGTCAACAGCTGCCTGGTGCTCGCCTGGCAGGCCGAAGGCGCCGTGGTGGTGACCGACACCGGCCTCGGCACCCTCGAACACCCGCACCCGGTCCAGGAGGCGTTCGCCGACCTGGGCGCCGCGCAGTGCGGCTACTGCACCCCGGGGATGGTGGTGTCGGCCAAGGCGCTGCTGGACGAGAACCCGCATCCCTCCGAAGCGGAAATCCGCGAGGCGCTCTCGGGCAATCTCTGCCGCTGCACCGGTTACGGGCAGATCGTTCATGCCGTCCAGCTCGCGGCCGAAAAAATGGTCACCGCAGAGTCCGCGGAGAACGCAGAGGAAAAAACGAGATAACCAAGGAAAACGAGATGATTCTCGCTGTCTATCCGAGAGATTGGGTAAGTATTGGCGGGAAACAGTGGAAAAAGTAAAGATTAAATGAATGAGGAGGAAATCAACCGGATCACGGAAGCTGTTATCGGCGCGGCGATCCAGGTGCATCGCGAGATCGGACCTGGCATGCTCGAATCAGCTTATGAAGCCTGCCTCGCCTACGAGCTCGTCGAGCGCGGCTGGAAAATCGAGCAGCAAAAACCCGTGCCGTTGGTTTACAAAGGCGTCCATTTAGAATGCGGTTACCGGATGGATCTCCTCGTTCAGGATCAGGTGATTGTTGAGATCAAGGCTGTCGACCAAATCATGCCAATTCACCGGGCCCAACTGCTGTCATATCTGAAGTTATCCGGGCTAAAAGTCGGGCTGCTCATTAATTTCAATGTTCAACTGCTCAAATCTGGAATCGAGCGCATCGTCAATCATTTGTAGATGTTTTTCTCTCTATCTTCTTCCCGCTCTCTTTCTTCTCCGCGGTCTCAGCGATCTCTGCGGTGAGAAGCTTTTTCAATCGAGGTGCTCATGAAAATTACGGCCAAACCTCTTCCCTCAGTTGAGCTGCCCGAGCTGCGCCAGGTCGGCAAGCCCCTGCGCCGGGTCGATGCGCTCAGCAAAACCGTCGGCGCCACCCTCTACGCTGGCGACTACTACCCGACAAACCTGCTCTACGGGAAGGTCTTCCGCAGCACGATCCCCCACGGTAAAATCCGGCGTCTGGACGTCAGCCAGGCCCGGGCGCTGGAGGGCGTTGCCTGCGTGCTGACCGCCGGCGACCTTCCGCGGGCGGTGCTCGTCACCGACATGCCCGGGCAGACCGGGCAGAAGCGCCGCTCCGGGTCTGACGCACAGGTGCTGGCGACGGATACGGTGCGCTTCATCGGCGAGCCGATCGCCCTGGTGGCGGCGGAGACCGAGGCCCTGGCCGAGCAGGCCCTGCGCCTGATTGAGATCGAGTACGATCCGCTCCCGGCAGTGTTCGACCCGCTGGAGGCCATGCAGCCCGGCGCGCCGCAGATTTACCCGCCCGACAACGTGGTGGCCCGTTGGAGGATCCGCAAGGGCGACGTGGCAGCCGGGATGGCCGCCGCGGACGTGATCGTCGAGAACACCTTCTCCGTGCCGTACCAGGAGCACGCCTACCTGGAGCCGGAGGCCGGCGTGTCGTGGGTGGACGAGCGCGGGGTCATCAATATCCGCGTTTGCACGCAGGTCGTCGAGCATTTCCGCTCCATCTCCCTCGCGCTGGGCGTGCCGCAGAACAAGCTGCGCATCCAGGGGACGATGGTGGGCGGCGGCTTCGGCGGCAAGGAGGACATCACCGTCGAGATCTTCCTCGGCCTGCTCGCCAAGGCCACCGGGAGGCCGGTCCGGCTGGCTTTCTCGCGCGAGGAGTCGATCCTGGCACACTCCAAGCGCCATCCCTACGTCATTACCCACCGCACCGGCGTCACCCGCGACGGGCACATTACCGCCGCCGAGGTGAAGGTGATCTCCAACTCCGGCGCCTACGTCTACCTGAGCCCCTACGTGCTGCTTTATTCCACCGGCATGGCCGTCGGGCCCTACCGGGTGGAGAACGTCTCGGTCTCCAGCGCTTCGGTCGCCACCAACAACCCCTTCACCAGCGCGTTCCGTGGCTTTGGCGCCCCGCAGGTCTGCGTGGCGTACGAGCAGCAGATGGACGAAATTGCCCGCGCCATCGGGATGGACCCGTACGAGCTGCGCCGGCGCAACTTCATTCACAAGGGCGATCTCACCATCCACGGGCAGGAGCTGACCTCCGCCGCCTGGCTGGAGGAGACGACCACCCGGGCGGTCGCCGCCCTGGGCGATCCCACCCCGGATTGGGGCTCTTTCAAGGTCGGCCAGGGATTTGCCTCGTATATGCAGAGCTACGGGCGCATCACCTGGCTGCACGATACCTCGCAGGCCTGGGTGGGGCTGGAGATGGACGGCACCGCCACCATCCGCGCCGGCGTGCCGGACCTGGGCGCCGGGCAGATCTCCGCGCTGGCCCAGATCGTCAGCGAGGTGCTGGGCGTGGCGATGAAGGATATCACCATCTACCACACCGATTCGGCGGTCACGCCGCTCTCGGGGACCTCGACCGCGACCCGCCAGCTGTACATGTCCGGCAATGCCACCCTGCAGGCGGCCACCGCCATTCGCAAGAACCTTCTCGAGCGCGCCTCCCGGTACTTCGAAGAGCTGCCCGAGGCTATCGACCTGGCGGACGCCCGAGCCTTCGTGAAGGGCCACCCCGAGCAGAGCCTGCGCCTCGCCGAGCTGGTGGCGATGTGCGCTTCTGAGGGCCTGCCGCTGGCCAATCTGGCCATGTTCAAGGCGCCCTTCACCGGGCCCATCGACCCGGAGACCGGGCAGGGGCAGATCTGGCCGGATTTCACCTTCGGCGCCCAGGCGGTAGAGGTGGCGGTCGACACCGAGACGGGCGAGATCCTGCTGCTCAAAAGCGCCGCCTGCCACGACGTCGGCCGGGCGATCAACCCCGCCGCGGTGGAAGGCCAGATCCAGGGCGGGTCTTCTCAGGGGCTCGGATACGCCTTGATGGAAGACCTGGCCGTGGAGCAGGGGCGCATCAAGGCCGGCTCGCTCTCCGAATACCTCATCCCCACTGCCTGCGACTTCCCGGAGACTCAGGTGATCATCCTGGAATCCGGCACGGGCGTCGGTCCGTTCGGCGCCAAGGGGATCGGCGAGCCGTCTTTCACCCCGGCGCCGGGAGCGGTCGCCAACGCGGTGGCAAATGCCCTCGGCGTGCGCATCCACGAGCTGCCGCTCACCCCGGACCGGGTGCTGGCGGCGCTGGATAAAACCGGGAAACGAAGCGGGTAGATTTCTGATTGGCGATTGAAAACCGTGTCGATCCGCACAGGGTTGATTGGTCCCAGCATTCACCCATCTGCAATCGACAATTCCAAGACAGTCAGGAGTAATGTTATGCAGGAAACCTACGACATCATCATCCAGAATGGCACGCTTGTCACCGGCCAGGGACTGCGGCGGGCGGACCTGGCGGTCAGGGGCGAGCACATCGCCGCCATTGCCCCCAGCCTGCCGGCGGCATCTGCCCGGCGGGCGATCGACGCGAAGGGCAAGTACGTCTTCCCCGGCATCATCGACGTGCACGTCCACCCCGTCTACCTGGACGATGTCGAGGACTGCTCCCGCGTCGCCGCTTATGGCGGCATCACCACCCTGCTACACTTCGCGTACGCGCGCCAGGGCGAGAGCCTGGTGGAGCAGGTCGGCAAGATGAAGGAAGACGCCCAGAAACGGTCGCTCCTGGACTTTGGCCTGCACGGTGGGATCTGGGAGGCGGCCAAACAGGTCCCGGAAATCCCCGAGGTGATGAAGATGGGGGTCCGCACCTTCAAGTTCTTCATGACTTACCTCAAACAGGGCTGGTACACCGACGATTTCCAGCTGAGCAAGGCGATGGACCTGCTGGCCTCCCTGGGTGGGATGGCGATGGTCCACGCCGAGAACGGCGGTGGGATCGACTACCTGGAAGACAAGTACCTGAAAGGCCCGAACGCCTCGGCCAAGTTTTTCAACGCCTCGCGGCCGGCGGCTTTTGAAGAAGAGGCCATCTTCCGCGCCATCTGCCTGGCCGAGGTGATGGGCTGCCCGCTGTACATCCCGCACGTGACCTCGGCGCGGGCGCTGCGCCCCATCCGGCGCGCCCAGGCGGACGGGCTGCCAGTTTACGCCGAGACCTGCCCGCAGTACCTGACGCTCACCGAGGAGATCCTCGAGCGGCGCGGCGCGCTGGCCAAGATCGGCCCGCCGATCCGCAGCCAGGCCGACCAGAACGCGTTATGGCAGGGCCTGCGCGACGGAACGCTTTCTGTGGTGGCATCCGACCACGCCCCCAAGGCGAAGGACCTGAACGGGGACTTCCTCACCCAGGGGTTCGGCGCGCCGCAGATCGAAACCCTGCTTCCGGTCACCTACGACTGGGCGGTCAGCCAGGGGCGGCTGAGCCTGGTGCGCCTGGCCCAGGTGCTCTCCGAGAACCCCGCGCGCATTTTCGGCCTGTACCCGCGCAAGGGGACCCTTTCGGTTGGCGCCGACGCGGACCTGGTGATCTACGATCCGGCCCGCGAGTACACCATCCGGCCGGAGAACCAGCACAGCAAGGTGGGATACACGCTTTACGAGGGATTTAAAGTGCTGGGCTGGCCCGAGCTGAGCTTCCAGCGCGGCCAGCCGGTGTTGGAAAACGGCGAGGTCGTCCGCGCCGCGGGCAGCGGGCAGTTCCTGCCCACCCGCGAAACGCACGCCGAGCCGCTCAGCGTGTAACCCCGCACACCCGATTAGAATTGGCGCTCGCAAGGCCAGATCCACCAGGCGCGGGCCGGTCTACCTTTCATCGTAGACCGGCCCGCGCCTTCAGCATGGCATGCTTCGGGGTTGGTTAAAAGAACAGCGCTGCTCTCAGAGATCTCTGGTCACCCCGCCCGGAGGATTACCCTCCCGCCCGGGTCTGGAGCAGCTTGATCAGGGGGTTGACGAAGACGAACGTGAACCCCCGCGAGCCGAATCCCCCGGCGCCGGGGGTTCGATTCGGGAACGGCGTCCCCTGGAAGCGCGGTCCCGGGGTGCCGTTGCGAGGGAAACCCGCTCCCGGCGTACCGCGCGCGGGAAAGGGCGTGCCCGGGTTCTGCGTCTCGAACTGGGCAATCCGCGTGGCGCGCTGGCTGGGGTTCTGGCCGCCAAAACCGAACCCGTTCGCGCCGCCCTGGATCCCCTCCTGCTGCATCTCGCTGCGCAGGTCCGCCGTGGTTGGGGTTAGCCCCTGGATCGTCTCGATCTGGTTGCTGGTCATGTCGCTTTCGATCTGCTTATAAACCGCCTGCAGATCGCTCGCAGAGGCATTCCCCTGGGTCTCCAGAGATTGAACCCGCTGCCAGAGGGGAAGCAGCTGGGAGGCTTCCTGGGAGGTGACCGCGATGCTGGTCCCCTCCAGCTTGAGGGTGCCGTACGCCAGCTTTTCCTCCAGGGTGAGGTTGAGCGGCGCGTTCACATTCTGGGTGGCTGAGGCGCCGGGGCCTCCGGACGCTCCCGCCGGCGCCTGCGGTTTGGGCTGCGCGGAGGCGCAGCCGATCAAAACCAGGCTGCCTGCCGCGGCTGAAAATAAAATCAAGGCCAGCTTCTTCATGATTCCTCTCACAACAACAGGGCAGGAACTTGATAAGTTCCTGCCCTGTGATTCATTTTCGAATGAAGTGGGCCGGCGGATAGGCTGCCGGCCCAGATTTCTCCTGACGCGCAGGAGAGCACGGATAATTAACTCTAGAAACGGCGGTTTCGCTCAATTTTTACGGGCACGGGCGCAGGGGCAGCCCGCCGGTATCCTGCCTTACTGCTTGCCCTCGCTACCACCCCTAAGAGGATTCCCCCCACCAGAAGACTGACCGATAAAGCACTCAGCATGCAGCGATAACTCCTTTCTTGAGCTGTTTCCGTCCCTACGTGCAGCTCATATCAACCTATGGACCAGTATAGCCGGCAAAAATGACACTTCGATGAATCTCCGGGGAAACCATTTTCTGGCCGAAAGGCCCGGACGCGGTTTTCATCCCCTGGCGGCTTTCGCGGGCGCGCCAGCCAGGCTTTCAGAATTATCAGCCCAGGCTGGCAAAACTCTTGCTACAATTACCGGGTACCCCTTCACAGGATTTCAGATCCCGAAGGGCGCGGGATGACCATTCGGGTCAGAGATCCGGCTCCGCGTCCATCTGAAACAAAATCGTGGGGCGTGAAGTTCGGACGACCGCCAAAAGGAGTTTTCAAATGCCTCCAGGTCTCGACCCGGGATTATTCATCGCGCCACTGCCGTCCAGCCTGGAGGCGCTGCAGGCCACCCTCAAAGCCCACGACCTCGACGGCCTGGGCCGGATTGAAGTGCGTCTGGCTTCCCTCCCCCCGGGATCCGAGCACCTCAACCTGAGCCGGGCGATCGCGTACTACGAGGACCAGCGCGGCTGGCGCGAGAGTTCCCGCGGCCGGTATGAAAGCCTGCTGGCCCTGTACGCGGGGGACCCGGCCGCTGCCTCCCGGTTGCTGCTCGACCTGGCAGAAACCAGCATGCGCTGGTCTGACCCCGACGAAATGCAGCGCCGCCTCGAGCAGGCTCGCGCGCTGTGCGCGCAGTCCCCAGACCCGCTCCTGGAAGCCTACCTGCTGCGCGGGGAAAGCCTGCTGGCCTGCCTGCGCGGCGATCCGCCCGCCGGCAAGCGCCGCATGGCCCAGGCCCTGGAAGCTTTTCAGAAGCTCGGCCGCTGGCCGGAAATCGCCCTGGGGCTCAACGGGATGAGCTACGCCTGCATGCTGGGCAAGCAGTGGGAAGAAGCCATCGGGTACAGCCGCCAGGGGCTGCAGGGCGATCAGGATGCCCTGCCGGCGCGCCTGCGGGGAGATCTGCTTTCCAACCACGCCTACGCCCTGCGCCGGATCAGCGGCAACCGGGTAGCCCTGCCGTGGGTGGAAGATGCCTACACCCTCCGGCTCGAGCAGCGTGACCCGCTCCTGACTGCCCGCACCGGCGTGAATCTGGCCGAAATCTACCGCGCGCTGGGCTGCCTGCACCAGGCCGGAGCCGTGCTGGAGCATGGGCTGGACGAGCTGAAAAGCGCGCGCCTGGAAGACCAGGCCGGCTCCGTTGCGAACAGCCTGGGCGCGCTGCGCTTCACCCAGGGGGATTATGCCGGCTCGCTGACCGCTTACCTGGAGGCGCTCCGCCTGGCGGTGAAGGCCGGCGAAGCCCGCATGGAAGCGATCACCAGCATCAACCTGGGCGAGGTGTACTACCAGTGGGGAGATTACCGCGCAGCCTCGCAGTGGTACGAGCGCGCCGCCCGAGTCTACCTGGGGTCCGGAAACCGGGCAAAAGCCGTCGAAGCCTGGCTGGACGCAGCCCGCCTGATGACCTGGGTCGATTCTGGCGAAGCGCAGGCCGTTCTGGAGCGCGCCCTGCGGGAGGCGGAAGCGGGCGGGCCGGACGGCGAGCTCGTCCAGGACATCAAAACCGAGATGGACCTCCTGGGGATGGAAGAGGCTCCCCCGCGGGAGCTGCGCGTCCAGCCGCGGCCCACCCGGCTCCCCGCCCCACCCCCGCCGCCCTCGCCGGAAGAGGTGGCCGCGGCGGATGAGCGCCTCACCGGCGAGGTGAACCTGATTAATTTCTTATCCCTCCCGGAGAGCCACCTGGAGCGCGTCCAGGCGGTCCTCACCGCGGCTGCCGGCGCCAGCAAACCCGCCCTGGACGCGGCGATGGCGCGCCTGGCCGGACTCCTGCAGGGAAGCGAGCCCGCCAGCCTGACCTCGCCGCGAGTCGGGCGCCTCGCTCCGGGCCTCGACACCGACGTGAAGTGCTGCCTGGCGCTGCTCGCCGGGAGCCTGGCGGAACGCGGGGCAGATGCGCGCGCGGCGTTCGAGCCCGCGGTCGCCGCGGTGCTGGCGGCCATGCGGCTGGCGGCGGCTTTCAAGCACGCTGGCGGGGACCGGCTGCAAGCGGCGCTGGCCGAGCGCGACGTCCGCCGCCTGCCCGACCATCTCGCCGGCCTGGACCCGCTGGCGGTGGAGATGCCGGCCGAAGCGCGCGCCTGGAACAGCCTGCACAGCTATGCCATGGGACTCGCCGGTCTGCTGGCGCGCGCCCCCGCCGAAAGGCGCCGGCTGCGCCGGGACGCCGGGTTCCTCAGCCTGGTGCGTGAGCTGGTCCCCGACTGCTCCCAGCTGGCCCTGGTGGATGAAATTCTTTCCGCCCCGGCAGGCGATACGCTGCTGGTGATCCACCCCGGGCTCAAACGCGGCTACCGCGTGCGCATCGGCGAGGTGACCGGCAACTTCCAGCTTCACACCCTGCTGGCTTACCTGCTGGTAGGCGATTCGAAAGCGGGCTGGCTGCCGGGGGTGCGGCCAAACCGCCGCGTGGTAGCCGCCGCGCGGGGTACGCTCGTGCCGCCGGGAGGGCTGCTGGACCAGGGGCTGTTCAACATGGTCTCCTGGCGCGGCCTGCTGCCGGACGGGACGCTCAGCAGCGATCCCGCGACCTGGATCTGGGGAGAAGGCAGCCCTCAGGATATCCCCCGCTTCGAGGGGCAGTGGGCCATTTTAATGGGACCCCTGCCTCACCAGCGCGCGTGGAACGCCGGACCGAAATTTTCCGGCATGCGCGCCGAGTGCGTCCTGGAAGAGATTCTCCCCGAAGACGAGGTTGCACGCCTGATGGACCGCATGGCCGCAGCCGCCTCAAGTGAATAGCAGCCGCTCGCATTTGGTTTTCTGATATACTGATATTTGTTAACAGGGGACACCTGGTAGAAGAGGGAAATACGAAAGAGGCTCGCCAATGAAAACGCTGCTGATGATGCGGCACGCAAAATCATCCTGGAAAGAAAAGGACCTGAAAGACCACAAGCGCCCGCTGAGCAAGCGCGGGAAGCGCAATGCTCCCCAGATGGGAGAGCTGGTCAAAGAAAAAGAGCTCCTCCCCCAGCTGATCCTCTCTTCGGATGCCGTCCGGGCGCGCCAGACCGCGGAGCTGTTTGCCGAGGCCAGCGGGTATACGGGTGAAATCAAGTACCTGGACGATTTCTATATGGCCGAAGCCGATGAGTACCTGGACGAGCTGAACAAGGTCCCGGATGATTTGGAGCGGGTGATGATCATCGGCCACAATCCCGGGCTGGAGAGCCTGCTGCCCATGCTGACCAACCGGGTGGAATCGCTGCCCACCGCGGCAGTGGCTTACCTCAATCTCCCCATCGAAAGCTGGAAAAAGCTTAACAAGAAGACCCGCGCCGAGCTGATTGAAATCTGGCGGCCGAAGGAGCTGGAAGGATAAAAGTCTTCCCGGGCCCGGGAACACGGGCGCGGCCGCTGGGGATGCCAGGTTCTGACAGCCTGGCCGCAATCCATGTCCGATACGCTGGTTGAAATCCTGCTCATCCTCCTCCTCATTCTGGCGAATGGGGTGTTCGCCATGGCTGAGATGGCGCTGATTTCTGCCCGCAAGCCGCGCCTGGAACAGCGCGCCGAGGAGGGCGATACCGGCGCGCAGATCGCGCTGGAGCTGGCGAGAACCCCCAATCGGATGCTCTCCACCACCCAGATCGGGGTGTCGCTGGTGGGCATCCTGAGCGGCGCGGTCGGTGGCGCCACGCTGACGGATCGGCTCAGCCCGCTGATCGGCCGGGTGGCGTTCCTGGCCCCTTACCAGCACGTGCTGGCGCTGGCGGCTGTCGTCCTGGTGATTACTTACCTGACGCTGGTCATGGGCGAGCTGATCCCCAAGCGGCTCGGGCTGAACAACCCCGAGCGGGTGGCAGCGGGCATGGCCGGGCTGATGAAGTTCCTTTCCAGGCTGGCGGACCCGGTGGTGCGCCTGCTTTCCGCGTCCACCGAATTGGGCCTGCGGGCGAT
>JAJYJF010000404.1 GCA_021796375.1 Chloroflexota bacterium
GCACGACATCGGGAAGAACCTGGTCAAGACCATTCTCTCCAACAACGGCTACCGGGTGGTCGACCTGGGGAAGCAGGTCCCGGCCGAGACGATCATCTCGCGGGCCGTCGAAGAGGGGGCGGATGCGATCGGCCTCAGCGCACTGCTGGTCAGCACCAGCCGGCAGATGCCGCTGATCGTGAACGAGCTGCACCGGCGGGGGTTGAAAATCCCCGTGCTGATCGGCGGAGCGGCGATCAACCGCCACTTCGGCCGGCGCATCCTGCAGACCGAAGGGGGCGAGCTCTACCAGCCCGGCGTCTTTTACTGCAAGGACGCATTTGAGGGTCTGGCGGTGATGGACCGGCTGGCCGACCCCCAGGCGCGCGGGGAGCTCGTCAGGCAGGCGGTCGAGCAGGCGGAGCAGGAGCTCGGCCGCGTCCAGCGCGCGCATCCGAAGGCAGAGGGCCCGGCGGAAACATCCGTCAAGCCGGCGGCCATCCCACGCCCGCCGGCCTGGGGACCGCGGGTCGTGCACAGCATGCCGCTGGAGACGGTTTTCAGCTGCCTGCCAAAAAACGAGCTGTTCCGCCTTTCGTGGGGCGCGAAAAATACCCACGGCGAAGAATGGGACCGGCTGCGCGCCGAGTTCGAGGACCGCCTCCTGCGGATGGAGCGCGAAGCGCTGCGCGAGGGCTGGCTGGCTCCCCGCGGGGTGTACGGGTACTGGCCGGCGCAGTCGGAAGGGGATGACCTGGTGATTTTCGACCCCGCGACGGTCGACGCCCGCGATCCGGTTGAGATCGCCCGCTTCAGCTTCCCTCGCCAGCCGGACGACGACCGGCTCTGCCTGGCGGATTATTTTGCCCCACGCGAATCGGGACGGATGGATGTGGCCGCCTTCCAGGTGGTGACGGTCGGCCAGGCGGCCAGCGACCGGTTCCAGCGCCTGCAGGATGCCGGCGAGTACACCCAAGCCTATTTCACCCATGGTCTGGGCGTCCAGACCGCCGAGGCCGCCGCGGAGTACCTGCACCGCCATATCCGCCGCGAGCTGGGCCTGCGCCCGGAGCAGGGCAAGCGCTACTCATGGGGCTATCCGGCCATCCCCGACCTGGCTGGCCACGCGCTGGTTTTTAATCTGCTGCCGGCCGAAAGTGAGCTGGGCATGCAGCTGACCGCGGCGTACCAGCTGGTCCCGGAGCAGTCCACCGTCGCCATCATCGTGCACCACCCGGATGCGCGCTACTTCTCGATCGGTGAAACCCGCATCGAACAGCTTACCCGCCCGGCTGGCTGAGCCCGCCTGCCAGCCTGACCCTCCACAAACCGCGGACGACTGCAGTTATGTCACCCTCAAAATTATTTGACCTCCTGGCCGAGAATAAACCGATCCTTGCCGACGGCGCGATGGGCACCATGCTTCACAGCCGCGGCGCGGGCTTCACCCAGTGCTTCGACGAGCTGAACCAATCCAACCCCGGGCTGGTGGCTGAAATCCACCGCGACTATATCCTCTCCGGCGCGCAGATCATCAAGACCAATACCTTTGGCGCAAACCGCTACAAGCTGGCCCGCCACGGGCTCGAAGCCAGAGTCGTCGATATCAACCAGGCCGGGGTGGAGCTCGCGAAGCGCGCCGTCCTGGCCTCGTTCAAGCCGGTGCTGATCGCCGGCGACATCGGCCCGCTCGGGGTGCGGCTGGCGCCTTTCGGCCGGGTGCAGCCGGAGCAAGCCTACCAGGCCTTTCGGGAGCAGGCCGAGGCGCTGGCCGGCGCCGGGGTAGACCTGATCCTGATCGAGACCCAGAGCGACCTCTATGAGACGCGCGAGGCGATCCGCGCGGCGCGCTCCGCCGGCCCGAATCTGCCGGTGATCGCCTCGATGACCTTCACCCGCGACGACCGCACGCTGATGGGCGACGCCCCGGCGCGGGTCGCCCAGGTGCTCGCGGAAGCGGGGGCCGACCTGGTGGGGGTCAACTGCTCGGGCGGGCCCAACCAGATCCTGCGCATCTTAAGGCAGATGAAGCAGGCGGCGCCGGACGCGCGTTTCTCGGTGATGCCGAACGCCGGATGGCCGGAGGAGGTGGGCGGCCGGGTGATGTACCCGGCCGGTCCGGGCTACTTCGGCGAGTACGCGGTTGCATTCTGGCAGGCCGGGGCGAGCATCATCGGCGGCTGCTGCGGGACGGGCCCCGAGCACATCGCCGCCATGCGGCGCTCGCTTGACCAGGCGCCCGCGCAGGCCGAAATCCTCCCGGCACCAGCCGCGCCTGCCGAATGGGGAGAAATGCCCGTCCCCGCGGAGCAGCCCACCCGGCTGGCGCAGCGCCTCGCCGGGCATAAATTCACCATCGCCGTCGAGATGGATCCCCCGCGCGGCCTGGCAACCCAAAAGCTGCTAGCCGGCGCCAGCCTGCTCGCCGAGGCGGGTGCGGATGTGATTAATGTGGCCGACAGCCCCATGGCGCGCATGCGCATGAGCCCCTGGGCGGTGTGCAGCCTGATCCAGCACAAGGTCGATATCGAAACCGTGCTGCACTTCCCCACCCGCGGCCGCAACCTGCTGCGCGTCCAGGGCGACCTGCTGGCGGCGCACGCGCTGGGCGTGCGCAATGTGTTCGTGGTGATGGGCGATCCAACCGCGATCGGCGACTACCCGGACGCGATGGATCAATTCGACCTGGTTCCAAGTGGCCTGATCAAGCTCATCAAGCAGAATTTCAACGCCGGAATCGACCAAGCCGGCTCGGATATCGGCCAGCCGACCTCATTCTTCGTCGGCTGCGCCCTCAACCTGGCCAATCTCAAA
>JAJYJF010000405.1 GCA_021796375.1 Chloroflexota bacterium
TTTGCATGGACATCTGAGATCACGAGCGTTCGCATATCCACCTGGAGAAAAAATAGGATTGGATGGATTATACCCGCCCCGGGCGGGAAAGAACAATCCATTTCCCGGCTGCTGGCTGCCGCCCTCGGGGCGAAAATTCTGCCCCTCCCGGTCCGTTTTCGGACGAGAGGGGCAGATCCTTTCATTTCTTTGGATGTGCGAGGTGCAGGAGGAATCCTAGGGCAGGTTGAAGTGGATTTCCCACTGGCCGTTGCTCACCGTGGAGGACGAGTGGCTGCCCATGATTGCGATCCAGGAGTTGCCCGGCTTGAAGGGGATCGCCTTTCCGTCGGATCCAAGGAATTCCAGGGGTTTATCTTTTCCCTGCGACTTCCAGGTGCAGTCGAGCTCTTGCCCGTCCCTGAACAGCATGGCCTTGCCGCCCTGGCCGGCCTGGGAGAGCGAGGTGACGTCGTTCATGGTGGCAGCATATACCGTGTACGGGGCAAAGATGACCGCCACGTTCGCAAACGCCAGCTGCTGCTTGGTATTGGCGTCGGTCAGCGGGACCATCGTGATTTTCGTGGTGTTGCCGTCGTCTATCCAGCGCAGGTATTTGCCGCTGGACGGGTCGTAGCGCCATTCTCCCCGGTCATATTCATTGATCTGGATCGCGACCTGCGTGGCGGTCTTGCCGGTCGTCGGGGCAGCCGGGTCGAATGCCATCCCATCCAGATTCTGGCGGGTTTTTGGATCCGCACCGTGGCTCTGGGCGTACGCGCTGATCTGGCTGGTGTCGCCGAACAGATTGTTCGGGGAGGGGATTTTTGCATCCCGGCAGAACATGGGGCAGGGCCCAGCCCCCTCGTTGATCACCCGGTTGCCCAGGGCTCTCTCAATTGCCCACTCAACCGTATAGTACGCGCCAGACGAGGCGAGCACGGCCTGATAAAGCGGGGCCAGCTGGGCGTCGATCAGGCGCCCCGAGCGGATCGAGCCAACCCTGTCCGTGTTCTGGCCGTAAAAAAGCGCCACGAACCGGTTCATCCCTTCTCCAATGTAATACTCGAAGACGAGATCGGCCGAGGACAGGCCGGACTGCGGCCGGACTGTGGCCGGCCAGTTGGACACCTTGACCATGACCGGGCGCCGGTTGAGGATGGTCGGGTCTGAAACGGGCAGGCCGGTCAGCGGGTCGTAGTTATTGGGGAAACCGGTGGGTCCGGAGGCGACCGCGACCGGGGTTGGGGTGGCCGGGATCGCGGTCGGGGTGGGCGTGTCGGTTGGGGGGGCGAGGGTGGGGGTGGGCTGCGGCGTATCGGTAGCGGCAGCCGCCTGCGATGCCCGCGCCAGCGGAATGGCGGTCAGGGTCTGGACCGCATAGGTGGCGACCAGATCGGCCTGTTTGGGAGCTTGGGCCCCGGAGCAAGCGGAAAAAAGGAGCGAAAAGGCGATGACGCTGGTGCAAATCCCTAAAATTCGAGTTTTTCTGTCAGGAGCGGTTCTGATCATGGCACTTCCCTTCTAGCGAGCATAAGTGATTTGAACGTGACGCAATTATCCCAGGCAAGGAGAAGCCTGGAGGGCAGGCGGGTCTCCAGAGCAAAACACACCTTTGATTGCCGGAAAGCGGAACCTTTGGTATAGACGCTGGCCGCTTTGAAATGTTCCCGAGGGCCGCGCAGCGAACACCGGCGCGAACCAGGATTCCCAGGCAGTGGTTGCATGAGGCGTACCAACCTGCGCCGGGATCGGTTCTACCCTGAAAACCGCCGCCTACGAGTGGACCGAGGTGGAGATGCGGATCGCGTCGATGATCTCCGCGATCAGGTCGAAGCGGTTGAAGGCTGGCATCAGGTAAACACCGGAGATTAAAGGTCTGATTTGTTTGATTAATTCTACTGCAATTTTAATGCCCATGCGCGGCCCATCTTCGCCGGCGCTGGCGAGCCGGGCACGCGCTTCCTCCGGGATGATCATACCCGGGACCTCGTGCTGCAGGAAGGCAGCGTGCCGTTCGTTATACAGCGGCAGGATCCCGGCGAGAACGGGCACGGGCAGCGGCCCAAACTCAGCTTCGTACCGGCCCAGGAACGCGCTGACCGTCTCCGGCCGGTAGACCGGCTGGGTAAGGACGAAATCGGCGCCCGCGGCGAGCTTGCGGCGTAAATTGCGGATCTCCTCATCCGGTTTGGGATTGGCCAGGTTGAGAGCGCAGCCGACGAAGAATGAGGTCGGCTGGCCGATATCCGAGCCGGCTTGGTCGATTCCGGCGTTGAAATTCTGCTTGATGAGCTTGATCAGGCCGCTTGGAACCAGGTCGAATTGATCCATCGCGTCCGGGTAGTCGCCGATCGCGGTCGGATCGCCCATCACCACGAACACATTGCGCACGCCCAGCGCGTGCGCCGCCAGCAGGTCGCCCTGGACGCGCAGCAGGTTGCGGCCGCGGGTGGGGAAGTGCAAGACGGTCTCGATATCGACCTTGTGCTGGATCAGGCTGCACACCGCCCAGGGGCTCATGCGCATGCGCGCCATGGGGCTGTCGGCCACATTAATCACATCCGCGCCAGCCTCGGCGAGCAGGCTGGCGCCGGCCAGCAGCTTTTGGGTTGCCAGGCCGCGTGGGGGATCCATCTCGACGGCGATGGTGAATTTATGCCCGGCGAGGCGCTGCGCCAGCCGGGTGGGCTGCTCCGCGGGGACGGGCATCTCTCCCCATTCGGCAGGCGCGGCTGGTGCCGGGAGGATTTCGGCCTGCGCGGGCGCCTGGTCAAGCGAGCGCCGCATGGCGGCGATGTGCTCGGGGCCCG
>JAJYJF010000406.1 GCA_021796375.1 Chloroflexota bacterium
GGGTACCGGGGTGGGGGGGGGGGTGGGACCGTAGCTCTGGGTTGGCTGGATCTCTCCGGAGGGCTGCGTCGGCCCGGCCGCAGGGGTCGCATTCCCGCTGGCCTGCGGAAGGAATGGGGTTGGGGTAGGGCTTGCGTTCGGGTCGGCGGTGACCAGCAGCGCACCCGGGTAGTTATCTGCCGCAGCCAGGCTGGATTGGTTCGGGTTCGCAGGCAGGTTGCAGCCGGCCAGCAGCAGCAACAGGATACCGGTAAAAGAAAGGGTTTTGATGGTTGGCTTCATGAAAAGTTACCTTCGGATGGATTCGTTCTCTACAACGGACGATAAAGATGCAAAATTTGTTCCCGATCTTCAAGGGTTTGAACTCAGGGGCTGAAGAGCTCCAGCTCGCTTTCGCGGCTGACCACCGGGAGCAAGACGCTGATCGTCGATTTCCCTTCAGCCGGCTCGATCCAGATCCGGCCGCCCAGCGCCTGCGCCAGGGCCCGGGCAACCTGCAGGCCCACCCGGTCGGGTGCGATCCCCGGGATCGGGCGGGTCTCGCCGCCCTCCGCCGAAAATACCCTGGGCAAGTCGCTGCGCGGCACACCCCCTCCGCCGTCGGTGACCTGCAGGGTCAGGACGGGCGAGATGACCTCGTCGGCCTGCAGCCGCGCGCGGAGGGAGATGGATCCGCCCGCGGGCGTCACGCCGGCTGCATTCTGGAGCAGGTGGACCAGGATTTGCCGGACCGCAGCTTCGTCCGCCTTAAAAATGGGCAGGTCAACGGGGAGGTCGATCTGGACCGCCAGCCCTTTTTGCTGGACCGGGATGCGGATAAACTCGAGAGCCTCGTCAACCTGCCGGGGAAGGTCAACCCAGCCGGCGGAGCTGATCTCGGCGGCGGGGTAGAGGCCCAGCAGGCTGGAAATTCCTTCCAGCAAGAAACGCGTGCGGCGGATGGAATGCGCGAACGAATCGGGGACGTCCGGTTGGCGGCTTTCGGTGGGCAGGCTGCCGCTCAGCAGGTCGGAGTACCCCGAAGCTGCCGAGATCGATTGGCGCATCTGCCGCACGAGGGCGGTGATCAGCTGGATATCCGCTGGCGCGACATGCGCCTCCGGGTGGAATTGAGGCGCTGGCCCGGCGGAGCCCGATCCGGCGTCCTCCTCCGGGAGGGGCGGGCTTTCACCCACCCCGCGGGAGGAGCGCAGCGCGTCGTTCTCCTCTCGCAGGACCTCGATCCTTTCTTGAAGGGCTTGCTGCAGGGAGCGGATGGCGACGAGGTCCGTTTCGGAGGCTGCCCGGCCGGGCAGCGCCGCTTCCGGCGGCTGCTCCTTGTGGAAGATCAGGCGGGTGAGGGAAGCCGATGCGGGCGCCAGGTAGGCCTGGTCTTCGGGAGACCAGCTTCGGTTTGAATAAGGGGAGAACAGCAGGATCCCGCCCCCAGCATCACCGGGCGCGCGCAGGACCGGGTAGAAAAGCAGGCTGCCGGTCCGGCCAAAATGAGCGGCCGATCCGATCTCCCGGTTGGGATCGGGGGCGCCCGCTTCCAGGTTCTCGGAGAGCGGTTTTCCCATGCGCAGCGCCTCGGCCAGCGCGGGGATCCGGGTGGCGTCCAGGGTCATCCCCGGCAGGGGGATATCCTGGATGAGATCGTATCCACCCAGGAGGGTCATCTGGCCGGACGGGTCGTAGGGGGCGATCAGAAAGCAGCAGTCGGCGATCATCGCGTGGGCGATCGCGCGCGAGATGGCCACAGAATCCAGGTCGGGCGGGGCGGAGGCCAGGTCCAGGAGCGCCTGCAGCGTGGCGGGATCGGTACTGTGCCGGCGCCGCTCCTGTGAAAACGGGTTCGGCCGGGTGTTGAGCTGGCTGGTGAAGAGCGGCCGGCCGGGGAGCGCGAACAGGAACGGGAAGGCTGCCAGATCGGCCAGGCGCGACAGCCCCGGAAAATCGCCTGCGGGCAGCGGCAGGAGGACCTGCGCCAGATGGCCGGCCGCGAGGATCCCGAGCATGGCGGCGCCCAATCCCCAGGCGGGAGGCTTGTGGCGGGCGAGCAGCCAGATTCCCAACAGGCAGATGCCAGCCATTCCGGCCTGCCAGGCCCGATCCATCCCGTTGAGGTTGAAAGGTGAAGGCGGCTGGCCGGCGGCGTAGGTCAAGGTCGCCACCAGGGCTGCGGCGGTGAAGAGCAGGACCAGCACCGCGACGCTCTTTTCACGGCGCAGGTAGAAGGGATAAGCCCAGAGCCAGATCAGGACGGAAAGGCTGAGGATGCTCACGGCCCGGTCCGCGGCCGGCAGCAAAAACTGGGCGGGCGCAGGCCGCTGACCTGCCGCACCATTCGGGAGAAGGAGAACCAGCTGGAGGAGGAGCAGGATGACCATCCCGCGGACGAGCCGCTGGCTGGCGCGGACGGGCAGAGCCGGGGCGTGGAACATCGTGGCCGCCAGCGCCCCCGCCGTGGTAAACGCCATCCCGAGATGATAGGCCAGGTTGCCGGGCGGGGTTGTGAAGAGCGCAGCGATCTGCGCGAGAGTGGTCAGCATACGCATCTATCTTGATTGAGGGCGAGCCGATGCGCCTCATTATAGCACCGGGGATCGAGCGGGTGAGCGCCCCGAAAATTCAGAGCAGGCGAAAGGTTGACAAACCCGGAACATCGGTTAAAATACAGATCGATTGCCGAAGTGGCGGAATTGGCAGACGCGCTACGTTCAGGGCGTAGTGGGCGTACGCTCGTGTGGGTTCAAATCCCACCTTCGGCACCTCACCCCGGAAACGGGGTGATTTTTTACCTCCTTGCCG
>JAJYJF010000407.1 GCA_021796375.1 Chloroflexota bacterium
CGCATGGGCGAGCTTTCCGGCGGCGAGGCGCAGCGCGTGCTGCTGGCGCGCGCCCTCGCCCAGGACGCCCCCCTGCTGCTGCTCGACGAGCCCACTTCCCACCTGGACCTGCAGTACCAGGTGAGCCTGCTCGGGCTGGTCCGCGACCTGGCCCACCAGGACGGCTACACTGTCCTCCTGGCGCTCCACGACCTGAACATGGTCGCCCGATTCACCGACCGGGTGTGCGTCCTTTCTCAGGGAAAGCTGCTGCGCTGCGGGCTGCCGCAGGAGGTGCTCGAGCCGGGCTTTCTCAGCCAGGTATACCGGGTGCCGTTTCAGGTCTACACCGGCCAGCCCGGAGAGGCTCCGGTGCTGATGCCCCGCAGCGAGCGCCGGTAGCGCCCGAGCAGTGCGCTCGAAAAAATAACCAACCAAATTTGACAAGATAACCATCTCATGGTACAATTTCTCGCGTAAGGAGAATATATCCAGCCGGTATTTCCCGGCTTTGTTTCTGGTCTTATACGATTGATATTTCGTGAACACCTGAAAGAATTTCCCCGGCTGGAGCATATATCTGCCGGGATATTTTTTGTTAAATACGGTCGATTTGATCATCGATTTTGAAGGTAAGAAAGGTTTATGAGTCAAAAGAAGCTTCGCATTGTACCCCTGGGCGGACTGGGGGAAGTCGGGAAGAACATGATGGTTTACGAGTACGGTGAGGATATCCTCATCGTCGATACCGGCCTGATGTTCCCCGAAAATGATATGCTGGGGATCGATTACATCATCCCCGATTTTCAATACCTGCTCGACAAGCGGGATAAGGTGCGCGGGATCATCATCACCCACGGTCACGAGGACCACACCGGCGCCATCCACCACGTGCTCGAGCAGATTCACGCGCCGATCTACGCGACGCCGCTCACCCGCGGGCTGCTTGAGGTCAAGCTGGCGCGCAACGGCCTGGGCCAAAAAGCAGACCTGCGCACCATCCAGGCGGGCAGCACGGTCCAGATCGGTCCATTTAAAGTGGATTTTTTCCACGTCTGCCATTCGATCCCGGATGGCGTCGGCCTCGGGATCGAAACCCCGGCCGGCCTAATCGTCCATTCCGGGGACTACAAGTTTGACCATACGCCGGTCGACAGCTGGCCGACCGACTATGCCAAGCTGGCTGAATTTTCTGAGCGCGGGGTTCTGGCCCTGCTCGGCGATTCCACCAACGCCGAGCGCCCGGGGTGGACCCCCTCCGAGCGGGTGATCGATGCCGCCCTGCAGCCCGTCTTTGACGATGCCCCCGGGCGGATCATCGTGGCGACCTTCGCCTCCCTGATCTCGCGCATGCAGCAGGTGGCAAACGCCGCCCTCAAGCACGGGCGCAAGATGGCCTTCGTCGGCACCAGCATGACGGATAACGTCAAAATGGCGCGCAAGCTTGGCTACCTGGACTTCCCCGAGAGCGTGGTGGTGCCGATCGACCAGGCATTGAACATGCCGGATAAAGAGGTGGTCATCATGTGCACCGGCTCGCAGGGCGAGCCTTCCTCGATCCTGGGGAGGCTGTCGGTGGGCACCAACCGCCTGTTCGACCTCAAGCCGAACGATACAGTGGTCATGTCCTCGCACCCGATCCCGGGGAACGAGGAGACCGTCTACCGCACCATCAACCGCCTGTTCCAGCGCGGGGCAAACGTGATCTATGAAGCCATCGCCCCCGTGCACGTTTCCGGGCATGCCAGCCAGGAGGAGATCAAGCTGCTCATCCACCTGACCCGCCCCAAGTATGTGATCCCGATCCACGGCGAGATCCGGCAGCTCAAGCAGCACGCCGCGCTCGCCCGCCAGGTCGGCATCCCGGCGGAGAATATCCCCGTGGTGGAAAACGGCCAGGTGATCGAGTTTGAAAAAGGCCAGATGAAGCTCGGCGAGCGCGTTCCCGGCAAGTACGTCTTCGTGGACGGCTCCGGGGTTGGGGATGTCGGCCCGAGCGTGATGCGCGAGCGCGAAGCCCTCTCGCACGATGGGATCGTCCTGGTGAACCTGCAGCTCGATCGCGAGACCGGGCACACCTGCAAGGGGGCCGAGGTGATTACCCGCGGGTTCATGCTCGCCGACGGCAGCGAAGAGATGCTCGGCGCCGTGAAAAAGCGCATCGTCGAGACCGTGGCGCACGCCAACGGCAGCCTGCAAGCGGATGTCGAGCAGGTCGTCCGCTCGTATATCTTCAACGAGACCCGCCGGCGGCCGATGGTTTTTGTCAACGTATCTAAATCCTGATCGATCGAAAGCCATCCGGCGGCAGGGGGCACCCTCCAAAGAACCTGGAATGAAGAGGTCGCGAGCAGCCCGCTCGCGATCTCTTGTACACTCCCTTACCGGCCCATCCCGGCAGCCAGCGCCGCGTAGACCAGGATCACCGAGATGCAGTTGTTCACCGCGTGAATCGCGATGGAAGCCCACAGCGAGCGGGTGCGCTCAAAAACCAGCGCGTTGACCGCGCCCAGGATAAAGCTCGTGATCACCACCGCGAAGGTGTCGGCGTGACCGAGGGCAAAAAGCGCTGAGCTGGCCAGAACCGAAACCCAGATCCCGGCACGCTGGCGGAACCAGGAGTAGATCGCGCCGCGGAAAAAGAGCTCTTCAGCCGCCGGCGCGAGCAACCCGGCCATCCCCAATGTGACGGCGAGGCCGGCCCAGGTGAACCCGCCCGGCGCGAAGATTTGCATGCGGAAGCTTTGGGTCAGCGCCTGCAGGCTGCCGGTCAGGGCAGCCTCCGCGGCCAGGGCGATCCCGATGCGGA
>JAJYJF010000408.1 GCA_021796375.1 Chloroflexota bacterium
CCAGCCCGTAAGAGCCCAGGGGAAACGGTCCGCCGGTATACAGGATCGCGATCGCGATCGCGAGCAACCCGGCGGCGATCACCGGCCACCCCGCGACCAGTGCCAGGTAGATCCCCGCCAGCCCCGCCAGGCCAAAAAACAGCCACATCCCCGCCAGCGTCTGGGACGGCTTGAACAGCCCGGCCTGGGTGACCCGCACCGGGCCCAGCCGGTCCGGGGTATCCACGCCGTTCTGAAAGTCATAATAATCGTTGGCGAAGTTGGCGGCGATCTGCAGGAACAGGGCGCCGAGCAGCGCGGCGATCGCCGGTCCGGGCCGGAAGGCGCCCAGGTTCGCAGCCACCCCCGCCCCAACGATCACCGGAGCGGCTGCGGCCGGCAGGGTTTTTGGCCGGGCGGCCATCCAGCCGGCCTTGAGCAGCCCTGGAGGAGGGCTAACTTTTTCGGTCTCGGATTTCAAGGGGATCACCTTCGCTTCTGAATGAGTATGCCGAGTATATATGACCGGCCCGCTTTTGTCGATGCCGCGGCCCTGGCTGGTATAATCACCTTGAAAGCGAACATAGGTGCATCATGAAACGTTTACTGCAGCTCCTCACCAGCCTGGCTGTCTTATCGGTTGTTTTCGTCTCCAGCTCTCCCGTCCTGGCACAGGACGGTCTCTTCCACGGAAACCTGCCCGATTCATCTAATTCTGGAAATTCTCCCGAGCCATACAGCGGCAGCCCCCTCTGCCAGCCGGATCCATTCCCGGATCTTTCCTCCGGCTGCCTGCCGTTGGGTCCTGCCCAATTCCTCGCCGGCCAGGCCAGCCAGGGATTGATCCTGCCGGTCCAGCCGCTCCCAGCCAGCAGCCCGGATCCATCCTTGAACCAGATGACCGAGCGCTACCTGAGCGTCAATACGGGCGGGGCCATCCCCCTGTATGCCAGCCTGGATGCGGCGAAAGCGCGCACCCCCCAGAGCTCGCTCTTCGCCAGCAAGGGGCTGAAATACCTGGCGATCACCCAGCGCGTCGACGACGGCAGCGGGATCTTTTTCGAGCTGACCTCGGGGGATTGGATCAACGCCGCCGACGAGCCCGTGGCCTGCTGCATCTCCTCCGGCCGCTTCCAGGGGCTAGTTTTTCACCGCAACCCACCGAACGCTTTCGGGTGGGTGCTCAGCCCGACCCACGTCAAGACCAGCCCGGGATACAACAGCCCCGACGCCGGCCCGGTGCTGAATCGCGAAACCATCGTCCAAATCTTCGGGATGCAGGCAATGGATGGGACAAACTGGCTGCATATCGGGGTCGACCAGTGGGTGGATGACCAGTACGTCGGGCGGGTCACCCCCAACCCGGTTCCCCCCGCCGGGGTGAATAACGGCCGCTGGATCGAGGTGAACGAGGGCGAGCAGACGCTGTCCGTATACGAAAATGGCCAGCTTCAATTCGCCACCCTGATCGCGACCGGAGCCAAGCCTTTTTACACCCGTCCAGGGCTGTTCCACATTTATAAGAAGCTGCCGCTGGAAACGATGCAGGGCTCGTTCGAAGCGAATAAATCCGATTTTTATTACCTTGAGGACGTCCCCTGGACCATGTATTTCGACGAAGCCCGCGCTCTCCATGGGGCTTATTGGAGGACGCTCTACGGCTACATGGCCTCCCACGGCTGTGTCAACCTCTCCCCGGGCGACGCGCACTGGCTGTTCAACTGGGCGAAAGAGGGAGACTGGGTGTACGTGTGGGATCCGACCGGGCAGACACCTACCGACCCGAAGTTCTACGGCGCCGGCGGAGCATAAAACCCCTGGATTGATTTTCCGAATTTATTTCGGCAGCGTGAAGTGCAGCAGGCGGTTGTTATTCGCGTCCGATACCCAGAGGTTTCCCTGGGCGTCGACCGCGTCGGCCGCCGCCAGGTTGAACCCGTCCGGTCCGGTCCCGTAGTCGCCCCAGGCGCGGATGAAGTTTCCCTGGTTGTCGAACTCCAAGATGCGGTTTGCCTCCGGGTCGGTCGCGAACACGTTTCCGCTCGCATCGACCGCCAGGAAGGGCTTGTTATCCAGGGACTGCCCGTACCAGCCTGAGATATCCCACTGTCTAAGGTAGGTGTAGGTTTTATAGTCGCTGCTGGGCGCAAACACCTGGATGCGCTGGTTCCAGGTATCGGCGATGAAGACCTTCCCGGTCTTATCGACCGCGATCCCCACCGGTTCATCCATTTTTCCGGCATCCGATCCGCCGCCGCCAAATGACGTGATCGGGTTGCCGTCCAGGTCGAAAACCACCACCCGCTTGTTGCCGGTATCGGTGACGAGAAGCTGGTTTTGGGCGTTGATTACCAGCCCGCGCGGCCCCCAGAAAGCATCCGGGTTCTCCGCCTGCCCGAAATATCCCCACATCTTGATAAACTTCCCGTCCGCGGTAAATTTCTGGATGCGGTTGTTCCAGGTATCGGCGACGAATACTGACCCATCCGGGGCCACGGCGACATCCCAGGGCTCGTCAAAAGTTCCACCCGGCGCGGCGCCCTTGCTGACGTCCGCGAACGTGCCCCAGACCTGGATCACCTTCCCGTCCGTTCCGATGTGCTGGATGCGGTTGTTCCGCGTATCGGCGACGTACAGGCTGCCATCCGGCGCCACCGCGATCCCGTGCGGGTACTGGAACTGGCCTGGAGCGGTCCCCGGGCCCCCGATCTGCTGATCCGAGGCCAGCTGGATGGTGCCTTTCTGGTATGGATCCGCCTGAACGGCGGCCGGCGTGGCGCCGAACTGCCAGATTTTGGAGA
>JAJYJF010000409.1 GCA_021796375.1 Chloroflexota bacterium
GCGGGGGTATGGATGTGGAGGTCCATGGTGTGCCATTGAGACTGGGCACGAGTATGTTTCTTTCCCACGTTAATTTTCCTTTCAGGTGAATTTGATTTTATGTCTGGCATATGGTCTTTCGGTTAGGGTGGGTTTCAGCTGTTTTGATGGATGGCATGGACCAGCTCATCCGGAATAAAAGGCTTCAAGAGGAACGAATTTGCCCCCGCAGCGAGGCATTGGTCCTCAAGGTCCATCCCGGAGGTCATGATGATATTGATTTTCGCAAGGTCCGGGTCTCCGCGGATCTGCCTGAGCAGGTCCAGGCCGTTTGCGCCGTGCATGTGGACGTCCATCAAGATTACCTCCGGCCTGGTCTGGCGGAGCGCGGTTGTGAGGTGATCGATCGACCCTCGCTGCGGGACCGCGACCTCGAAACCCTCCATTTTCAAAAGCGTTTGGAGCAAGCCGATCAAAGTTTCGTCATCTTCAACCAGCATGACTTTGGGCATTCTCGATCTCGCTCTCTGATGGGGCTGCCGCCGGTTGCTGGGCGGGTTCGACGGGGGCAGGCTCCAGGGCTGCATCCAGCACTTCATCGACGTGGTCCACAGGGATGAATTTCATCGCGTCGCGGACATCTTTGGGAAGATCCTCAAGGTCTACCTCGTTCCTCCGGGGCAGGATGATGGTTTTGATACCCACCCGGTGGGCTGCGAGCACTTTTTCTTTGATCCCGCCGACCGGCAGGACCTGGCCGCGCAGGGTGATCTCGCCCGTCATACCGACATCCGGGAGGACGGGGCGTCCGGAGATCAGCGATACGAGGGCTGTCGCCATCGTCACCCCGGCGGATGGGCCGTCTTTGGGGGTCGCCCCGGCCGGGATATGCACGTGGATATCCGATTTTTCAAAAAACTCCGGGTCCAGGCCGAGCTGGCTGGCGCGCGAGCGCACGTACGAGAGCGCGGCGCGCGCCGATTCCTGCATGACGTTTCCCAGCGAGCCGGTGATCTGGAAGCCTTTGCTCCCCGGCATGCGAGTTGCTTCGATAAATAATACCTCTCCACCAACGGGCGTCCAGGCTAAACCGGTCGCCACCCCGGGCATAGCCGTCCGGATCATCAGCTCTTCGGTCCCTAAAAAGTGAGGGCGGCCCAGATACTCCCGCACGAGCTCGGGGGCGACAACACTGCGGTCGAGTTGCGCTTCGCTCAGGCGGGTCACGATTTTGCGGCAGATCGCCCCGATCTCTCTCTCAAGGTTGCGCACCCCGGCTTCGCGGGTGTACAGGCGGATGATCGCCTGGATGCCCTCATCTGTGAACTCCACCTCGGACCCGCGCAGCCCGTTTTCCCGCATCTGGCGGGGGATCAGGTAGTGCCGGGCGATCTCCAGCTTTTCATTCTCGGTATACCCGGTAATTTGGATGAGCTCCATGCGGTCAAGCAGCGGCGCGGGGATCGTCTCGAGGGTGTTCGCGGTGGTAATGAACATCACCTGCGAGAGATTGAAAGACACCTCGAGGTAATGATCGCGAAACTCGGAGTTCTGCTCCGGATCCAGCACCTCGAGCAGCGCGGAGGCTGGATCGCCGTGGAAGTCGAAGCTCAGCTTGTCCACCTCGTCCAGCATGAACACCGGGTTGCGCGTTTCGACGCGCCGCAACGCCTGGAGAATCCTTCCCGGCATCGCCCCGATGTAGGTGCGGCGATGGCCGCGGATTTCGGCTTCGTCCCGCACGCCACCCAGGGAGATGCGGACGAACTTGCGCCCGAGCGCCCTGGCGATCGACTGGCCCAGCGAGGTTTTTCCGACTCCCGGCGGGCCGATGAAGCAGAGAATGACGCCTTCGCGCTCGCGGCGAATAAAATCGGTGATCTCCTGCTGGTTGAGCTCGTCCCGCCTCTCCAGGCGCAGCTTGCGGACGGCGAGGAACTCGAGGATGCGCTCTTTGACGTCTTCGAGCCCGTAGTGATCCTGGTCCAGCACCTGGCGGGCGTGCGCGATATCGAGGTTATCCGGGGTGGCCTTGGACCAGGGAAGGGATACCAGCCAGTCAAGGTAGGTGCGGATCACGCCGTACTCTGCCGCCGCGGTAGGCAGGCGAGACAGGCGGTCGAGCTCGCGGCGAGCCTGCTTCTCAGCTTCCTCGGGCATCGCGGCGGCTTCGATCTTCTTGCGAAATTCTTCGATATCGGCTGCCTGCTCGTCGGATTCGCCCAGCTCCCGCTGGATCGCCTTGAGCTGCTCGCGCAGAAAGTACTCGCGCTGCATCTTTTCGATCTCGGACCGGGCCTCATTCTGGATTTTTTGCCCCAGCTCGAGCACCTCTCCTTCGCGGGCCAGGATGGCCACCAGGCGGTGGAGCTTCTCCGATACCGAATCCATCTCCAGGATGGCCTGAGCTTCCGCGAGCTCCATCCGCTGGAAGTTGGCGATAGTATAGATCGTCTGCAGGGGGTCGTCGAGCGCGGAGATCGAAGTCACCAGCTCGCGCGGAATCGAGGGGATCATCTCCGCGATGTGCTCGAACTGATCACGGGCGTTTCGCGCAAGCGCGTCGATCTCCAAGCCCGTTTCGATTTTTTCCGGATCCACCTCGATGCGGGCTTTGAGGTACGGATCCGTCTGGACGAATTCGACCACGCGGAAGCGGGCCGTCCCCTGAATGAGCAGCCGGATCGTGCCGTCCGGGGCGCGGAACAGGCGGTGGACCGTGGCGATGGTGCCAATCGAGTAAAGGTCCTCCGGGTTGGGGTTCTCCAGGTCGGGGTTCTTTGATGCGA
>JAJYJF010000410.1 GCA_021796375.1 Chloroflexota bacterium
GCCGATGGCCATCATGGAGATGACCGCCGCCACCCCGATGACGATCCCCAGGATGGTCAGCCCCGAGCGCAGCTTGTTGGCCGAGAGGCTGGTGAAGGCTTCGCGAAGCGACTGGAAGGGGTTCATAGCTGCACCTCGCTGCCGCCGGCGCTCTCTAACACGTGAAGGGTGGAGGCCGGGTCCTCGACGCTGCCGTCGCGCAGGCGGATGGTGCGCTGGGCCAGGGCGGCGATATCCGGGGCATGCGTCACCAGGATGATGGTGGTGCCCCGCTCCTGGTTGAGAGAGAGCAGGATCCGCATCACCTCCTCGCCGGAGCGGGTATCCAGCGCGCCGGTGGGCTCGTCCGCCAGGATGATGGCCGGATCGGTGACCAGCGCCCGGGCGATGGCCACGCGCTGCTGCTGCCCGCCGGACAGCTCGTTGGGGCGGTGGTTCATCCGGTCGGCGAGGCCGACAGCTTCCAGGGCGGCCATCGCCCGCGATTTTTTGGTCTCATTGACGCTGCGGGAGCGTCCCGCTTCCTCTGATTTTTCTGAATCAACCGGGACCGCGTAGCGCAGCGGCAGCTCGACGTTTTCCAGCGCCGAGGTGCGCGGCAGCAGGTTGAACTGCTGGAAGACAAACCCCACCTTGCGGTTGCGGATGATCGACAGCCCGTCATCGCTGAGGGATCCGACCGGCTCGCCGTCCAGCAGGTACTCGCCGGAGGTCGGCCGGTCGAGGCAGCCGAGGATGTTCATCAGCGTGGACTTGCCCGATCCGGATGGCCCCATGATGGCGACCACTTCCGAGCGCGCGATCCGGACATCGACACCGCATAAGGCGTTCACTTCGATCTCACCCATCTGGTATACCTTGGTCAAAGCGCGTGCATCGACAACATCTTCACTCATCTCACCCTCCAGGCTGGAAACCGCCGGGGTTATTCCCACCGCTATTATTGTTGCTGCTGCTGTTATTGCTGCTGCTGTTTTTGCTGCCGCTGCTCGACCCGTTCGAGCCACTCTGGACTCCGCTCGGAGGGCCTCCCGCTCCCCGATCGAAACCGCCGCCGCCCCCGCCGAAAATCCCGCCGAACAGGCCGCCAAGCAGCCCGGTACTGCGAGTGCTGGTTGCGGTCGTGGTGGTCGAGGGCGGATTGGTGACCAGCAGGTCGCCCACGTGCAGGCTGCCGCCCGTCACCTCGGTGTTCGTGTCGTCGCTGTCGCCGGTGGTGATGGTCACCGGCTGCAGGCTCCCGTTTTGCTCGATGTACACGATCGACTGGTTGCTGACCGTCCGGATGGCGCTGGAGGGCACCAGCAGGACGTTATTTTTCTGGGAGACGGTGATGCTGGCGGTGGCGGTCATGCCGGGCTTGATCTGGGGATCTTTATCGGTGATCTCGACGGTGACGTTGAAGTTGACCGCGCCGGATGAAGACGTGCCGGTCGAAGCGATGTCGGTCACCTTGCCGGTGTAGGTCTTGTTGGAGATGGCGTCAAAGGTGATCTGGGCCGGGTCGCCAACCTGCACCGAAGAAATATCCACCTCGGAGACCGAGATGTCGGTGTACAGCTGCGAGAGGTCGTCGATCTGGAAGGCGGGGGTGCTGTTCGAGACCAGGTCGCCCGCGGTGGTATCGATGTAGGTGATCGTCCCGGAGATCGGCGCGGTGATCTTCGCCTCATCCAGGACGGCCTGAGCGGCGGCCACTTTCGCCTCGGCGGCAGCCACATCATCGGCGTTCGGGCCGTCTTTCACCCGGTCCCAGGCCCGCTTGGCATCCTGGTAGGCAGCCTGGGCGACGTCCACTTCGGCGTTCACCTGCTGGATGCTCAACGTGTCGGGGAGCGACTGGGCGTACTGGTAGTTCGCCTGGGCGTTGTCAAAGGTCTGCTGCGCGGCGGCAAACTGGCTCAGGGCGGAAGCATAGGCCATGGTATCTGGCGAGCTTTTGACCTGGTTGTAAGCGGTGCTCGCCCGGTCCAGCGCGTTCTGGGCCTGGATCAGGTTCGCCTTGGCGGCATCCACCACCGTCTGGCTGGCGCGCTGGTAAAGCTTGGATTGGGCAGTTTTTTGCGCGGTGATCAGGGTCTGCTCGGTGGTGATCAGGTTGAGCTCGGCGGTCGCCCGCGTGGTGTTCGAGTTGAGCAGGTCGTCCAGGTTTTTCTGGGCCGTCGCCAGGTCTGACGCGGCGCTTAGCACGCTCTGCGGCAGCGAAGATTGGTCGAGCTCGGCCAGGACCGTGCCTTTCTGGACCACCTGGCCTTTGGTCACGTTCACCTTGCTGACGATCCCGCTGGTCCCCCAGGTGAGGCTGACGGTTTGTTTTGTATACACGTTGCCGTTGGCGCCTACCGATGAGGAGAGATTGCCGCGGGTGACGGGCTGAGTTTTGTAACTGGCCGTCGAGGTGCTGGCGGAGGCCTGCAGCCGGGGCAAGACAAACACAACCCCGCCCGCCACCAGCGCCACGAGGATCCCTATCCTCCAGATCCACTTCTTTCCAGACTTACGCGATTTCTTTTCCATTTGATTTACTTTCCTCCATTTTGGATAAATCCGAACAATACCGGCGGCTAAAAGGTCCGGTGAGGCCAGAGCCTGCCGAGCAGCGTGCGGATCGAACCCCTCGAGGGGCGGGGGTCCGGCTGCCTTGTTTTTTCCGGCGGTACCGGGCGGGTCTGCTCATCTTTTGGGGCCGTGCGGCCGGTGCGGCGCAGGATGCTGCGGACGCGCGCTACCAGCTCGCGGGGGCTGACCGGCCGGTTCAGGTAA
>JAJYJF010000411.1 GCA_021796375.1 Chloroflexota bacterium
TTTCTGACCGGCTTCAAGGTATACGGGGATCTTTTGGGCGGATGGAAGGGTCATGCGGGTTCCTTATCGGAAATCGATTGGGGCTTCACCGCGGGTGCGCAGCTGCCCCGGAATTGTTCTTGAACAGCGCTGCCGCGGCCAGATAAAATCGCATAGGCGGAAGATCCGCAAAATTGAAACGATGCCCGATGACGAAAACCTCGGGCATCATTCTTCCAGATCGCCCCGCGGAGGTTCCCCACTATTGGGAGAGGGTCAGGAGGCCCCAGGAGGTCGGGTCGACCAGTTTGCGGTTGGCCGCTGACGAGATCATCTTCTCCTGCACGGCAGTGTTGGGCTGGTCATCGTCCGAAACGGAGATGGCGAAACCGTACTGCTGCCCGCTGGCCGGGGTGACCCCGAAGATGGACCAGGGTATGGCCGCCTCCACCCGGTAGCCGCCGGTCATGGCGACCACAGCGATCCGCACGCTCGATTGGCTGCCAGCTTTATCGGCGGGGAACCACAGGTAGGCCTGTGGGTTGTTCCCCGGAGTGGGGTTGCCGGGCGAGATTCCCATCTGATAATCGCTCTCGACCAGCCCCTGCGTGCTCGATGCGCTGGCAGGGTCGGTGTTAAAGAGAATCTCCAGACTGTCGCCCTTGTAAAGGGTTGCTCCACTCAAGAGCTGGGAATATATGTTGTCGTTCACCTTGACAGCGATGTATAGGTTGGTATTGTCCCAGCCGATCCGGTACGCAGCGCTGAGGTCCGAGGCGCCTTTCCATTTGTTCGCGCCGAAAACGATGTGGCCGATGGGCAATTGGGGTGTATTCCAGTCCGACCAGATGCCGTTAATGGTCGGCGGCGTGGAAAAGTAAGCCGCCGAGACCCCAGGCTGGCTCGTTCCCGAGGACGTGGAGGTAGCCGAGGGGACAGGCGTGAAGATCACCTGCGGAGGGGGCGTCACCGTCGGGTTTTGGGGGACCTGGGTGGGGATGACAACGGGCTCGCCGGTCGGCGACGGACCGGCGGCTGGCGTCACCGTGGGAGGGAGGGAGACCGGCTGGCTGAAGATCGCGGTCATCGTCAGGTTTGGCGTCGGGAAAACAAATGGGGTGGGTGTGCCGGTGATGGGCAGGCTGCACCCGACCAGCGGCAGCCCCATCAGCAGGATAACCAGGGGAACGAACAGCTTATTCTTCTTCATTTCTCCTCCGCTCAAAAAGCCGCAGGCAGGACATTCTCCGGATTTTGGACTGTTGTGAATAGAGAAATTTGCACGCAGTACCTGCGCTTTCCTTCTCAAGACGCTCTGGCGAGCAAATGGTTCCAGATTCGCCCGGAAGACTGAGCTCTCTACGCGTTGCAACAATCATACGAGCCGGAAACGCGGTTCGGTTATTTTGAAAACAGGGAAATGCTTTCGATATGATACGTCTGTGGAAAGAGATCGAACGGGGTAGCGTGAACCAGCCGGTAGCCCATCTCAACCAGGCGCTTCGCGTCCCGCGCCAGCGTTGCCGGGTCGCAGGAAACGTAGGCCAGCGCGGGTGCGCCCAGGGCGACGATGGAGTCCAGGGCTTTCCGCTCGAGGCCGGCGCGGGGAGGATCGACGATGATCCCGTCCGGGCGGGCGTCCAGAGCGGGCAGCACCTGCTCGGCCGGCCCCTGGTAGAGGACCACGTTCTCGAACTCGTCCAGGTTGGCTGCGAAATCGGCGCAGGCCTGCTCGGAGATCTCGACCCCGATCACCTGCCGGACGCGCGGGGCGAGGAAGGCCGAGAAGAGCCCCACCCCGCAGTACAGGTCGACCAGGACCATCTCCGGGCTGAGCGGAAGCTGGTCGAGGAGATAGCCGACCATCGCCTCCGCCAGAGCAGTATTGACCTGGAAGAACGATCCGGGAGAGACCTGGAACGCCCGCCCGCGCACCTCCATGATCAGGGCTTCGTCCCCGGCCAGGATCACCTGCCCGCCGGGACCCAGGTATGCCGCGGAGATCGGCAAATCGAGGCTCATCTCCGGGGCGTGCGGGTCGGAACCCTCCAGGGTCAGCTGGATGTCCTCTCCCGCGCCGGCGCGGAGGCCGATGCGCTCGATCTCGGGGATGGCCTCAAAATCCAGCCGCGGCCAGGTCCGGCGGATGGGTTCTTCGGGCAGCAGGCATTCCTGAACGGCAAAAACCCGGTCGCCCGCCAGCGTATAGTAGCCGAGCTTCCCATCTCCGGTCAGATGGAATTGGATGTGATTCCGGTAGTTCCATTCGGAGGGGGAGGGGATGGTGGGGTGGACCGGGGGATCTGAGAACCCACCGATCCGCTCCAGCTGCTCGCGCAGGATGTCCTGCTTGAGCGCTAGCTGCCGCGGATATGGGATGTGCTGGTAGTGGCAGCCCCCGCAGGTCCCGAAATGGATGCAGGGCGGAGCGATCCGGTCGGGGGAAGCTTCCAGCACCTCGAGCAGGCGGGCGCGGATGAAATTGCGCCGGGTCTCAACCGGCTGCGCCCGCACGCGCTCTCCGGGCAGGACGAAGGGTACGAACACCGCCCGCCCGTCTGGCAGGCGGCCGATGCCATCCCCGCCGTACCCCATGCGGGAAATGACCACCTCTATCTCATCCACTGCCCGGGAAGAATCGGGATTCACCGCGCATCCTCTCAAATACAGCAGCCCCGCGCGCTTTCCGCAGGGCCGCTGAGATCCTCGTTTTTCAAATCCCCCGGAAAAAGCATCCGGCTGGCGGCGGGGCATGCCGGAAGAGCACCGCTCTGAA
>JAJYJF010000412.1 GCA_021796375.1 Chloroflexota bacterium
CTTCCAGGATGCCGTCCAGGTTTTGCAGCGCTTCAGGCCGCTCGAGCTTCGCGATGATGGGGGTGGTTTCGACGCGCTCGGGGGCAATCTGGCGGATGGCGTCGCGAACGGAGCGGATGTCCTGGGGCGAGCGGACGAACGAAACCGCCACCGCGTCCACCCCGTGCGCCAGCCCGAAGGTCAGGTCTTCCCGGTCCTTATCGGTGAACCCGGGGATGGGCAGGGCCGACCCGGGCAGATTCATACCTTTGTGCGACTGGAGCACTCCGCCCTGGATTACGCGCGCCTCGACCGAGCTGCCCAGGATGCGGGTTACCGTCAGATCCATCTTCCCATCGTCGAGCAAGATCCGCCCCCCAACGGTAACGCTGAGTGGCAGCTCCGGGAAGTCGGTCGGGATGGCGGTGATTTCCCGGCTGACGGCTTCGCCTGCCGTCTCACGCGGGCCGGTGAAAAGGACGGTCTGGCCTTCCTCCAGCTGGATCGGCTTTTCGAGCTCCCCCACCCTGATTTTGGGCCCCTGCATATCCATCAGGATGCTGATGGGTTTGCCCGTCTCCCGCGAGATCCGGCGAATCAGATCGATCCGGTCGGCATGCTCGGAGTGCGTCCCATGCGAAAAATTTAGCCGCGCGACATCCACCCCGGCCATGACCAGGCGTTTTAGGACCTCCGGAGAGCTGCTGCTGGGCCCAATTGTGGCGACGATCTTCGCGTTACGCTGCATGAAACCTCTCCCTGAGCGCTCCGGGAAGGGGAGCCGCTCCCCTCCGCCGGGGCTGGGCAAATCTGGGGTGCGTGAATCCTCGCGGGTTTACGGCATGCTGAGCACTTTGCGGATTCTCAGCAGCGCCCAGTCGATCGTCTCGCGGTCGATGATCAGCGGCGGAGCGAAGCGGATGACGTTCGCGTGGGTTTCTTTGGCCAGGATTCCTTCAGCCATGAGGGCTTCGCAGAATCTACGCGCCCCGCCGGCTTCGGGCTTCAGTTCAACCCCGATCAGCAGCCCGCGCCCGCGCACCTCTTTAATGTGCGGGCTGTTGATCTCCGCCAGCTGGTCGGTGAAGTACTCCCCCTGTTTTTCCGCGTTTTCAACCAGTTTCTCGTCGACGATCACCTGCAGGGATGCGCGTCCGACAGCCGCCGCCAGCGGGTTGCCGCCGAAAGTGGATCCGTGCTCGCCGGGCTGGAGCAGCCCTAAGACCGGCTTATCTGCCAGGACGGCGGAGATCGGGTAAAATCCGCCTCCCAGCGCTTTCCCGATCACGGTGATATCCGGGCGGACGTCTTCCCACTGGCAGGCGAAAAGCTTGCCCGTGCGGCCCAACCCGGTCTGGATCTCGTCGGCCATCAAAAGCAGGTTGTTCTCGCGGGCCAGATCCCGCAGCTTGCGGAGGTATCCGCTGGGTGGGATGATCACCCCGCCCTCGCCTTGAATGGGCTCGACGAAAATGGCGGCTGTGTTTGGTTTGATCGCCTGGGCGACCGCTTCTGCGTCGCCGTACGGGACGGTGACAAACCCTGGCGTAAAGGGGCCGAAGTCCTGTTTGTACAAAGGCTCGGTTGAGAATGAAATCGCCGAGATGGTCCGCCCGTGGAAATTTCCGGCGGCGGTGATGATCTCGGCCGTGTAGCGCGGGATTTGCTTGACCACATAGGCCCACTTCCGGGCCACCTTCAAAGCCGTCTCAACGGCTTCAACGCCGCTGTTCATCGGCAGAGACATCTCGTACCCGCTGATCTCCGCCAGATATGCGTAGAACCTGCCGAGCTGGTCGTTGCGAAAGGCTCGCGAGGTGAGGGTCACCCGGGAAACCTGCTCGACCATGGCCGCGAGGATGCGCGGATGGACGTGTCCCTGGTTGAGGGCGGAGTAGGCGCTCAGGCAGTCGAGGTAGCGCTTCCCGTCGACGTCGTATACCCAAACACCCTCCCCCCGGGTGATGACCACGTCCAGGGGGAGGTAATTATGAGCGCCGTATCGCTCTTCGAGCTCGATAAACTTCGCTGATTGGTTCATTCTGCTTTCCCAAGAACCCACAGAAGAATGGCTTTCTGCGCGTGGAGGCGGTTGTGCGCTTGCGGGAAGAGCGCCGAATGGGGTCCATCGGCGACCGCATCCGTGATTTCATGATTGCGGTGAGCTGGCAGGCAGTGCATCACGATGACATCCGGATTGGCTTCCGCCACCAGCCGCTCGTTGACCTGGTAAGGGGGGAACACCTCTTCGCGCTTCTTGGTCTCGGCTTCCTGGCCCATGCTCGTCCAGGTGTCCGTGTAGATCACGTCCGCTCCGCGGGCAGCCTGGTGCGGGTCGCGGATCAGCGAAATCCGGCTGCCGCTCTGGCTGGCGAACTGCCGGGCCGCTTCCACCGCGCGCGGGTTGAGGTCGAATCCCTCCGGGGAGGCCAGGGTGAAGTTCGCGCCGAGCTTGGTGCACACATGGCTCAAAGACGCCGCCACGTTGTTCCCATCCCCGATAAAGCTGACATTAAGACCTTTCAGGTGGCCGAAATGTTCGTAGATGGTGAGCGCATCCGCCATGGCCTGGCAGGGGTGGTTGTAATCGCTCAGGCCGTTGATCACCGGGATGCTGGCCCAGCGGGCCAGCTCAACGACGTGCTGGTGGTCGAAGACGCGCGCCATCAGCACGTCGACATATCCGGCCAGAACCCGCGCGATGTCAGCGATCGCTTCGCGCTTCCCCAGCCCGATTTCGTCCGGGGAGAGGTAAAGCGCATCCCC
>JAJYJF010000413.1 GCA_021796375.1 Chloroflexota bacterium
AGGGTGGTTACCCGCAGGTCAGCCTGCAGGCGGGCCTCGTGGCGGATCAGCCCGCGGGCGTCAAAGACCAGCTCGTCGGTATGGTCCATGGCCTGGCGGGCCAGCTCGAGCCCGCGCAGCGTGGCCTTCTCGCCGGCCGAATCGGCATCCAGCGCCAGGACGATCCGGCGCGAGAAGCGCTTGAGCAGGCGCAGCTGGTCTTCCGTCAGGGCGGTGCCCATCGGTGAGACCGTGTTGGTGAAGCCCGCCTGGTGCAGCGCGATCACATCCAGGTAGCCTTCGACGATGACCACCTGGTCTTGGGCGCGGATCGCCTTCCGGGCCGCATCCAGCCCGTACAGCAGGCGCCCCTTGTCGAAGAGCTCGGTCTGGGGGGAGTTCAGGAATTTGGGGGTGTCGTTGGGATCGAGAATCCGCGCGCCGAAGCCGGTCATTTTCCCGGCGAGGTCGCGGATCGGGAACATGATCCGGTTTCGGAAGCGGTCGTGGAAGCCGCCGTTTTCCCGCTGGGTGACCAGGCCGGCCTGCGCCAGCTCATCCGGGTCGTATCCCTTGGCGGCAAAATGCCCCAGGGCTGCTTCCCAGGCATCCGGCGCGTAACCCAGGCCGAAGACCTCGAGGATCGGGTCTTTGAGCTGGCGGCGGTGCAGGTAATCGAGCGCGGCCCGGCCCGCCGGGGTGTTCAGCAGCTGGTGCCGGTAGAAGACCACCGCTTCCTCGAGCAGCGAGCGCAGGCGTTCGTGCTCCTCGGCGGTCTCTTCCGCCTGGGGGCTGGGTGGGGCCAACTGGACACCGGCGCGCTCGGCGAGATACTTGAGCGCCTGCGGGAAGTCCCAGCCTTCCTTCTTCATCACGAACTTGAAAATATCCCCGCCCTCATTGCACTGACCGAAACAGCGCCAGGTGCCCGAATCCGGGAAGACGGCGAAGGCCGGGGTGCGCGTGTTGGGGTGAAACGGGCAGAACCCCGAATAGTTTTTCCCCGTCTTGCGCAGCTTTACCGTTTCGGAGACCAGGTCAACGATATCGACGCGAGCTTTTACATCATCTATCACGCTCATGCAAGAGGGAATTATAGGCTCTCGCGGTTGGATTCGCAACGGCGCGCGCCTATTTTGCCCCGCGTATCCGGACAGACCAGCCAGCACCCGAGGCCGGCAGGCGCGGGAGGACCCCTCCATAAATGTGCACTGGCCCGGCGGGGCGAAAATGGTTGCATCCCACTTTTTTGGCTATGAGTGTGCGAGACATGGACTATCCGTAATTTAGTCTTTTGGATGGTTCATGTTCAATCCAGGTTCTTTGAATAAAACCCCCACCCCAACTCCGCCCCCAGATTGCGTTTCCCGGCAGTAGATGGCCATCTGGGGGCGTCCCTCGGATGCGCCTCGGGATGCGGGGCAAGGGACAGGTTCTACAGGAAGGCGAAGGGGCCCGTCGGCCCCTTCGCCTTCCTGTTAGATCTTCCCCTTCCCGCAAATGAATGGCTTCTTAAAGGGATTAAATCTGCGGGAAGGGGATGAAGGGGATGGGTCGAAACAGATTTGGCCTTCCAAACCAGGATAAATCCCGAGAAGATTAAATTAGGAATCCAACGTGTTCCCGCTGATTTCCCTGGAGATGGGATTTGCCAACAAACTGGGATGCGTCCCTGAAAAAGAGGTCGATTGTTAAGGTGAAACAGAATGGGGTAAACTTAATACCAAACCTTACAGGATCGTTGCATGAAGCTGTATTACATCAGGCACGCACAATCGCAGAACAATGCCTTATTCGATTTGACCGGCTCGAGCAGCGGCCGCTCCTCCGATCCCGAGCTGACCCATACCGGCAGGCAGCAGGCCGCCCTGCTCGCCCGCTGCCTGGTATCCGGAAACCCGGACGGCAGCCATGGGGAGGGGCCGGGGTTCAGGCTGACCCATCTCTACACCAGCCTGATGACCCGCGCGGTGGCGACCGGATGGGAAATTGCGAACGCCACCGGCCTGCCGCTGGAAGGGCTGGCGGACGTTTTCGAAGAGGGCGGGATCTACCTGGGCGATCCAGACACCGGGCAGCCGCTGGGCCAATCCGGCCCGGGGCGGGTCTATTTTCAGGCAAATTTCCCGGGGATCGTGCTGCCGTCCGATTTTATCGACACCGGCTGGTGGAACGACCGCCCGTTTGAGACGCCCGAACTGGCCGCGCAGCGTGCGGCCGGGTTTCTGCGAGGCCTGGTGGAGAAACACGGCCGCAGCGACGACCGGGTGGCGCTGATCAGCCACGGGAATTTCTTCAACCATCTGATGGCGGCGGTCAACCGCCGGAGCAGCCCAGACAGCCACTGGTATGTGCTCAACAACGCGTCGATCTCGCGCTTCGATATCACAAACGGCGGGATCGGGATCGTCTATCTGAACCGGACCGCCCACCTGCCCGCTCGACTGCTGTCCTGAGAACAACCTGCCGGCAGCCTGGTTGCGAGCTGAAAGGCTCTTCGTCCTGCGGGAGCCTTCCCCGAAAACTGCAACTATGCTAAAATGATACCGACCGGTCGGTATCATTTTTTTTGAGGTGGAGATGCAGCAGCGCAGCGGTGAGACCCGAGAAAAAATTTTGAAATCTGCCTTCGACGCCTTCGCGCACGAAGGCTACGATGCCACCGGCGTGGCGGAAATCTGCTCCGCGGCGGGGGTCAGTAAAGGCGCGTTTTACCACCACTTCCCATCCAAGCAGGATGTTTTCATCACCC
>JAJYJF010000414.1 GCA_021796375.1 Chloroflexota bacterium
ATGGCGGCCAGCACCGAGAAGTTATAAACCCGGTTTTGAAAGAGGGAGAGATCGAGCACCGGGTTGCTCGCGCGCCGCTCCGTGCTGAAGAACACGATCAGCATAACCAGGAAGAGCCCGAAAAGCGATAGGATCGGCAGCGAGAACCAGCTCAGGTCGATTCCCAGGGTGAGGGCGATCAGCAGCGAGACCAGGCCGATGCTGAAGGTCAGCGCCCCGAAAGGATCGAAGCGTTCGCCCCGGGTCGGTCGGGAGAGCTCGTGCAGCGCCCGGTAGCCCCACAGCGTGCCGATAATCCCGATGGGCACGTTGATGTAGAAAATCCAGCGCCAGTCGGCGGCAGAGAGGATGAGGCCGCCCAGCAGCGGGCCGACGATCCCGCCGAGCGCCCAGGTGACGCCGTTGATGCCCAGCGCGCGGCCGCGCTCGTTCGGCGGGAAGACCTCCGTGATGATCGCCGGGCTGTTCACCATCATCAGGGCCGCTCCCGCGCCCTGCACGAGGCGGAAGAGGATCAGTTGGGTGGCGCTCTGGGAGATGCCGCACAGCGCGGAGCCAACCGTGAAGACCACGAAGCCCAGGTTGTACATGCGCACGCGCCCGAACATGTCCGCTACACGCCCAAAGGTGAGCAGGAAGACGGTGCTGATCAGGATGTAAGCCATGATGACCCAGATCATCTCGATCAGATCCGCGTGCAGCTTCACCATCATATCCGGCAGCGCCAGGACGACGATGGTGCTGTCGATCGCCGACATCAGCGCGCCGATGGTGGTCACGCTCAATGCGATCCACTTGTAATCGATGCGCTGCTTTGCAATGGGTCGTGCAGTTTCCGCCGCTTTGTCAATTTTGGCCATATCTTATCCTGTTACGAGTCTCGTGCAGCCAGGTAATCCAATGGTTTCATTTGCCAACAAATAAGTAATTATATGACGGGTGGATTAAAAAACAAGGCCGCGGTTCGTAAATCGCGCATCCCGAGAAAATGGCGATGCACCCCGGTTTCCCTCAAGGGGTCGGGAGAAAATTGGGGTAGGGGGATGGGAGGTGCCAATAACGGGATGCACCCTGGGGCCAGACCCAGGGTGCAGGCGGGACGCAAGCGCCGGGATGCGAGATCAGGAGCCGCTGCCTGCTTCGTTGAAGACGGCCAGGTTGAGGATCTGCTGGATGGCAGCGAAATCCGGCAGCTGCACGTCGGCTTTATCCCGGTTGATAAACCCCTTCACCGCCGGGGGCTGGATGGTATAGCGCGCCACTAGGCCCGGGTTGGCGGCCGCCCTGGTGGCCAGCGGTACGAGCGGGAGGAGATCGTTGAGGGTGAGGTTTGTCTTAATTGAGCCCTGATACTGGGCGAGGAGCGCCGGCAGGTGGGCAACTGCCCCGCCCTGCATGATCTTGGCAAAGATGGCCGCGGTAACCTCCTGGGCGCGGCGCAGCCGGTCGAAATCGCTGGTGGAATAGCGCGCGCGCACGTACCACAGGGCGCTGGCCCCATCCAGGTGGTGAGTCCCCGGCGAGATGTTGCAGAAACCGTTTACCGGTTTGAGGCTGGCCTGCTTCGGCAGATCGCAGTGGTCCGAAAGCGGTTTGCCGACCTGCACGTCGACCCCGCCCAGGGAGTCGATCAGCCCCTGGAAGCCCGAAAAGTCGGTCATGACGTACCCGGACGGCCGGATGCCGAAATTGTAGTCAAAGGTATCCTGCAGCATCTGGAAGCCGCCGTGCGGCAGGGCGGTGTTGATCCGATTGGTGGT
The DNA here is from genome assembly GCA_021796375.1 of Chloroflexota bacterium. Classification (GTDB taxonomy): domain Bacteria; phylum Chloroflexota; class Anaerolineae; order Anaerolineales; family Anaerolineaceae; genus JAJYJF01. The sequence continues at coordinate 1,761 of JAJYJF010000414.1, forward strand.
CCATCCGGGGATATTCACATAGAGATCGCGGGGGAAGGATACCACCGAGACCTTCCCCGTGGCGGTATGGATCGAGACCAGCATGATCACGTCGGTGTGAAAGCCCTCGCTCGGCCGGGCATCCGAGCCCAGCACCAGCCAGTTGATTACCCCGGCCGGGACGGCGGGATGGGTCGGGAAGGGGGTCGGAGCGGCTGGGTCGACCTCCTGAAAAGTATACTGGGCCGCGGCGCCGGGGGTCTGGCCTGGTCCCGGGGTCGTGGTGGAAGACGGCGAGTCTCCCGGAGCAACCGGGAGCTGCGTCTGGGTGACATCTGGGGTCGCGGTCGCGACCGCCGGCGAGGCTGCCGCGGGCAGTGAGGCGGCTTTCCAGGGAAAAGAACAAGCGGCCAGGATCAGGCTGGCAATGAGAAGCGCTCCGGAGAGCCGGAGGGTGCGGATTGGAAAATTTAGTCCAAATTTCATCGTTTAACTCCAGGCTAGAGTATACGACAAAAAAGAGCCGGAGGCCGTTCGAATTTTTCAGGCTTGACTTTCGCCCCGGATGATCCTATACTTGTGTACACGTGTATACGAGTTTCCATGCGGATTGACTGGAGAATGCCAGTGATCGTCAAGAACAGCACGACCCCGATCTATCTTCAACTCAAATATATCCTCAAAAATTCCATCCTTCGGGGAGAATATGCAAGCGGAGATCCGATCCCTTCGGAGACGCAGCTGGCTGAAACCTACGACATCACCCGGACGACAGTCAGGCAGGCCATCGCGGAGCTGGTCAACGAGAACCTGCTGCGCAAGGAACATGGCAGGGGTACTTTCGTCCACCTGAAACCGGTCGATTACAGCATCTGGAACTTCAACAGCTTCACCGATTACGTCCAAAAAAAAGGAAAGATGCCGGTTTCGAATATCCTGGAGGCCAAAACCATCTCGATTGCCGATCAGGATTATTTCAGCCTTGAA
>JAJYJF010000415.1 GCA_021796375.1 Chloroflexota bacterium
GTGGTAAACACCGGGCGGCGATGGGGTGGTAAACACCGCCCGATCATGGGTGGTAAACAGCGGGCGATCCTGCCCTGGTTAAGACCGGGCGATCATCCCTGGTAAAGTCTAACCCGATCAATGACAGGAATGGGGCGGACCCGATTTCTCCCCTTCCATCGCGCAGCGCCCTGGATGTTCTGTTCCGGGGTTAGGGAAGGGGCCGGGGGTTAGGTCCATTGCAGGATTTCGCCATCTGCACAGTAGTGAAATGCCCCCAAACGGGACGCGGCAGCGGCCGGCGGGTGGATCGCCGGCAGGACGCGGTTTGGGTTTGGGATGGCTGAGGATGCGGACCCGGGCCGGGGCCGCCGCGGATTCACGCGCTCAGGCTTCTGCGTAGCCGCACAGGGCGATGGCCCGCGGGCCGGTATGCGCCCCCAGCACCGGCGACGTGATCGTGGTGAAGATCTCCTGCGGCGCGTACTCCTGCACCACGCGCTCGCAGAGCGCCTCGGCCTCTTCGGGCGCGTTGTTGTGCAGCACGGTCAGGTGCAGCGGCCGCCGGGTGTCGATGTGGCGGAAGAACTCCTTGAACAGCCCGTCGATCGCCCCCTTGCGCGAGCGGGCCGGGATGGACGGCGCCACGGTGCCGGTCTCCGGCCGCACGTAGATCAGCGGCTTGATGCGCAGCACCGTCTCCATCAGCCGGGCCGCGTCGGCGATACGCCCGCCCCGGCTGAGGTACTCGATGGTATCCAGCGTCACGTAATACACCATGCCCACGCGCGCCTGCTCCGCGGCCGCCAGCATGGCCTCCATGCCGCCGCCGGCCTCGCGCGCCCGGGCCGCGGCGATCACCTGCCAGCCCAGCCCCATCGAGTTATTCCGCGAATCCACGGCGCGGACCGGGATGGGCGCATCCTGCGCAGCGCGGCTGGCCGATTCGATCGTCCCGCTCATCAGCGAGCTGATCGTGAAGACCAGGATTTCCTCCGCGCCCCGCCCGGCTGCCTGGCGGTAAGCCGCCGCGAACGCATCCGGGCCCGGCTGCGAGGTGGATGGGTGATGCGGGTCGACCGGCAGGCGGGCGTAGAACTGCTCCGCGGTGAGCTCGATCCCATCCCGGTAAACTTGGTCCCCAAAAACGATGGAGAGCGGCACGACGCCAATCTCGTACTGCTCCCGCCATGCGGCCGGGATATCACAGGTGCTGTCGGTGACCAGGGCGATTCGATGGGACATGGTTTTTCACGGATCCTTGATCTAAACGAAAACGTTCAGAAGGGGAAAAAGCCATCCCCTCTCCACCCTATTGTAAAGCAAAAATCTCCTCATCCGGGGCCCGGATCCGGTCTTTTGGGGGCCGCATTTGAATCCGCAGGGAAAGCCCGGCGTATAATGGAACCGGCTCTTGCAAACAAACGCGAGGTTCGAGAGGAACCCGATATGATGAACCTGAATGGCCTGCACCTGCTGCTCACCTACCAGTGCATCCTGGAGTGCGACCACTGCTTCGCCTGGGGCAGCCCAAAGCAATCCGGGACGATGACGCCCGAGGATATTCGCCTCATCCTGGAGCAGGCGAAGGAGCTCGAGACCCTCGAATGGATCTACTTCGAGGGCGGCGAGCCCTTCCTCCACTACGCCGTGCTGCGCGGGGCTGTTGAGGCGGCGGCCCGCGCGGGCTTCCAGGTTGGGATCGTCACCAACAGCTACTGGGCAACCTCCGCCGACAGCTGCCGCGAGAACCTGCGCCCGCTCGCCGGCCTGGTCCAGGACCTGATCATCAGCAGCGACGCCTACCATTGGGGCGAGGGAAATGGGGAGAAGCGCCATCTCGTGGAAGAGGCCGCCCGGGAGCTGGGCATCCCGCTCGGGGTGATCTCGGTCGCCGGGCCCGGCGCCCCGGATGCCCGCTCGAGCTCGGGAGCCCTCCAGCCCGGGACGGATGCGCTCCTGTACCGCGGCCGGGCGGCGGTCAGGCTGGCCAGCCAGGCCGCCGGCGGCGCCTGGGACCGCTACACCACCTGCCCGCACGAAGACCTGCGCGAGCCCGGCCGCGTCCACCTGGACCCGTTCGGGTACGTCCACATGTGCCAGGGAATCTCGATCGGCAACATCCACGAGCAGCGGCTGGCGGATCTGTGCGCCGGCTACCGCCCGGACGAGCACCCCATCACCGGCCCCCTGCTCGAGGGCGGGCCGGCCGGGCTCGTGCGCCACTACGACCTGCCGCTGCAAGGCCGCTACGCCGATGCGTGCCACCTGTGCTACACCGCGCGGGCGGCGCTGCGGGAGCGCTTCCCCGCGGCCCTCGCCCCGGGCGAGATGTACGGCGATTTTGCCGCAGCCGCCCCCGGCAGCTAGCGCAGCAGCCGCGAGCCCGCGCGGCAGGGTTTTCTGGGCGCGGGAACGATTGGGGTATCGACGGGCTTCGAATCCATGCAAACTCCCCGGACATTAAAGAACCTGTTCGCCCGCCTCGCCGCACTCCTGGGGTGGAACCGCTCCAGCTATGCCCTGATGAGCCTGGCCGCCGCGGCGGTCGGGCTGGTGATCGCCGTCTGGTGGCCGCTGGTGGTGGATTATTTCGCCACCGCCGACCCGCGCTACCCGCTGTGGACGCAGCTGGACTGGCTGCTGCTGGGGATCTTCGCCGGCATGTCGCTCCTGATCATGTCCGGGGCGGACCTGCGGCACGATGCGCGCGTGGCGCTGGTGGGCCTGGCCGGCGGGCTGGT